>DASQIG010000201.1:0-6435 GCA_035631735.1 Burkholderiales bacterium
CTCGCGCCGCTCGCGCTGGTGCTCGCCGCGGCCGCGGTGCTCGCCTACCGCACCGCGCTCGGGCTGGCGACCGATGCCTACGACCGCTCGCTGCTCGACCCGGCGCTCGCCATGGCGCAGGCGCTCAAGGTCACACCGTCAGGCGTTGCGCTCGACATGTCGAAGGAGGCGCTCGAAGCGCTGCGCGTCGATACCAGCGATCGGCTCTACTTCTCGGTGAGCCAGCACGGGCAAGCGATCGTCGGCCCCGACACGCTGCCGCCCCCGCCCGCGCAGCCCGCGGTCGGCACGCCGGTGTTCTACGACACGGACTATCACGGCGAGCCGGTGCGCGTGGCGGCCATCGCGGTCGATTCGCCCGCCGGCCCGGTGGTCGTGCAGGCGGCCGAGACGCTGGTGAAGCGCAATCGTCTGGTGCAGCACGTGCTGGCCGCGTATGGGGTGCTTGGCACGGTGATCATCGCGGTGGCGCTCGCCGCGGTATGGATCGGCGTCGCGCGCGGCCTCGCGCCGCTCAAGGAGCTGCGAGGCGAGCTCGCCACCCGCTCGCACCGCGACCTGCGGCCGGTGGCCGAGCAGCAGGCGCCCGAGGAGGTGCGGCCGCTGGTGCGCGAGCTGAACGAGCTCCTGCACCGCCTTGCCGTGTCGATGGAGCTGCAGCAGCAGTTCGTCGCCGACGCCGCGCACCAGCTGCGCACGCCGCTCGCCGCGCTGCAGGCGCAAGTCGAGGCGGCCCGCGGCGAGCCGCTGTCGCCGGCGCTGGCGCGCACAGTCGAGCAATTGCACGCGGCGACCCGGCGGGCGGCTCACCTCTCGCGCCAGCTGCTGACGCTCGCGGCGGTGGATCCGAGCGCCGAGCGGCCCTATTCGCCCCAGCGTGCGGACCTGGGCGAGCTCCTGCAGCGCGATGTTTCCGACTGGCTCGCGCGCGCCGATACCCGGCGCATCGATCTCGGCTTCGAGTTCGCCGCGGCGCCGGTGCAGGGCGAGCCCGAGCTGATCGTCGAGGCGGCGTCGAACCTGCTCGACAACGCGCTCACCTATACGCCGCAGGGCGGCGTGGTGACGCTGCGCACCGGCCGCCGCGACGGCGTGTGCTATCTCGAGGTCGAGGACGACGGGCCGGGCATCCCCGAGGCCGAGCGCGCGCACGTGTTCGAGCGCTTTCACCGTGTCAAGGGGACACCGGGTCAGGGCGCCGGGCTCGGCCTCGCCATCGTGCGCGAGATCGCCCACCGGCACGGCGCCTCGGTGGCGCTCGGCGTCGGGGCGGGCGGGCGCGGCGCGCGGGTCAGTCTTTCGTTTCCGGCGGTCTAGCGCGGTTCCACCAGCCGCCGCCGAGCGCCTGGAACAGCGCCGCGGTGTCGGCATAGCGATTCGTCTGCGCTTGCACCAGCGCGAGGACCGTCTGCTGGTAAGCCTGCTCGGCGGTGAGCAGACCCAGATAGCTGATGTCGCCGAGCTCGAGCTGCCGGCGCGCGATCGCCAGGCTTTCCGCGGCGAGGAGCTTCGCATCGAGCGCGGCCTTCAGCGCGACGGCATCGAACTCGAGCGCGCGCAGGGAATCGGCGACGTTTTGCAGCGCGCCGATGACGGTCGCGCGGTACTGGGCGGCCGCCTGCTCGTAGGCCGCCTCCGCGGCGCGCTTGCGGTGAAGCAGCGTGCCGCCGTGAAACAGCGGCTGCGCCGCATTCACTCCCACCATCCAGAAGCCGCTGCCGGAGCCGAATAGCGAGCCGATCTCGGTCGCCACGCTGCCGACGTTCGCGCTGATCGCGAACTGCGGCAGCATGTTCGCCACCGCGACGCCGACCTGCGCGCTTGCCGCATGCAGTTGCGCCTCCGCCGCGCGCACGTCCGGCCGCTGCTCGACGAGCCTCGAGGGCAGGCTCACCGGCAGCTCCACCGGCAGCTCGAGGCTCGCGAAGTCGAAGCGCTCGGCGACTTCATCGCTCGGCAAGCGGCCGGCAAGCGCGGTAAGCAGGTTGCGCTGCTGGGCGAGCTGCTTGCGCAAGGGCGCGAGCGTCGCCTGCGTCTGCGCGAGCGTCACGCGCTGCGCGATCACGGTCGCTTCGGCGATGGCGCCGAGCTCGAACTGACGCTGCATCAGCGCGACCTGCTCGGTCTCGAGCTTGACGATCTCCTCGGTCGCCGCGATCTGCGCGCGCAGCGCCGCCTCCTGGATTGCGGCGGCGACCACGTTGGAGCTCAGCGTGACGTACGTCGCCTGGAGCTCGTAGCGCTGGCTCTCGGCAAGCGCGGCCGCCGCTTCCACCTGGCGGCGGACGCCGCCGAACACATCGGGTGCATAGGCGATGCTGAGCTGCGCCGTGTGCAGGTTGAAAATCGGGGCGGGGGCGTTGAGAGGCGAGCTCAGCACCGGCGCGACTTTCTGCCGCGTGGCGGAGAAGCTCGCGTCGGCGCTCGGGAAAAGCGCGCCGCGTTGCGCGAGGTAGCTTTCTTCAGCAACGTGCAGCGCGGCCTGCGCGCCCTGGACGGTCGGATTGGTCTTTAGCGACTGCTCGACCAGCGAATTCAGCGCCGGCGAGCGAAACAGGGTCCACCACTGGCCGGGAATATCCATGTCGCGCACGAAGCGCTGCATCGCCCCACCCGGCGTTTGGGCGGCGACGCTCTCGGCGCCGAGCGGCTCGGGCGTGTAGCCGTCCACCGGCGGCGGGCTCGGCCGGCGGAAGTCCGGGCCCACCGCGCAACCGGCGGCGAGCAGGGCGCAAGCGAGGACCGTGCAGCGCATCAGGCGTTCGCCAACTCGACATCCTCCGTGCCGTCGGGGCGGCGTGCCGGCCGCCGGCGCGAAGTGACGGCGATCAACGCCGGCAATACCCCGAGGATCAGCACCGGCGCGAGCAGTACGCCGCCCACCACGACGATGGCAAGAGGCCGCTGCACCTGCGCGCCGATGCCGGTGGAGACGGCGGCCGGCAGGAGGCCCGCCCCCGCCGCGATGCACGTCATGACGACCGGCCGCATTTGCACTTCGCACGCTTGCCGGATCGCCTTGGCGCGGTTCAGGCCATCGCCGAGGAGCTGGTTGTAATAGGAGATGACGATGATGCCGTCCATCGCGGCGATGCCGAAGAGCGCGACGAAGCCGATCGCTGCCGACACGCTGAAGGGCGTCCCGGTCAGGTATAGCCCGAACACGCCGCCGACCAGCGTCATCGGCAGCACGCTCGCGGCGAGCAGCATGTCGACGAGCGAGTTGAAGTGGAAGTAAAGCAGCACGCAGATCAGCAGAATGCTGAGCGGCACGGCAATCGCGAGGCGCTGCGCCGCCTCCTTGAGGTTGCCGAACTCCCCCACCCACTCGAGCCGGTAGTTGCCCGGGAGCTCGACCTGCTCCTGGACCTTGGCCTGCGCCTCGAGCACCGCGCTGCCGAGATCGCGGCCGCGCACGCTGAACTTGATCGGGATGTAGCGCTGCTGCTGCTCGCGGTAGATGAAGGACGCCCCGGACTCGAGGCGCACGTCCGCGACCTGGCCGAGCGGCACCTGCGTGACGCTGCCCGCCTGGTTCTGCACGCCGACCGTGATGCGCCGGATGGCATCGAGGCTCGAGCGATACTCGGGCGCAAGGCGCACCACCATCGGGAAGTTGCGATCCGAGCCCTCTTCGTAGAGGTTGCCCGCGGCCTGGCCGCCGATCGCCGCCTGCACGGTGGCGTTGATGTCGCCGGGCGCGAGGCCATAGCGCGCTGCGCGCTCCCGGTCGATGTCGATCCGCACCGTGGGCTGGCCGAGCGAGTTGAGCACGGCCAGGTCGGCCACGCCCCTAACGGTGCGCATCACTTCACGGATCTGGGCGGCCTTGGCCTCGAGCGTCGGCAGGTCGTTGCCGTAAAGCTTGATCGAGTTCTCGCCTTTCACGCCCGAGGCGGCCTCCTCGACGTTGTCCTGGATGTTCTGCGAGAAGTTGAACTCGACGCCGGGAAACTCGGCTTCGAGCGCCGCGTTCACCTGCTCGGTGAGCCTGTCCTTGTCGATGCCCTTGCGCCACTCGCCTTTGGGCTTGAGCGGCACGTAGAACTCGGCGTTGAAGAAGCCCGTCGCGTCGGTGCCGTCGTCGGGCCGGCCGTTCTGCGAGATCACGGTCACGGCTTCGGGGAAGCGCTTGATGATGGCGCGCATGCGGTTCACGTGGCCGTTCGCCTCCTCGAGCGAGATCGACGGCGGCATGGTGGCGCGGATCCAGAGATTGCCCTCCTCGAGCTTCGGCAGGAACTCGAGCCCCAGGCCCGCGACCATCACCGCGGCCGCGACGCATGCGAGCGCGCCCAGGCCGAGCGCGACGATGCGGTTGGCGAGCGCGAATTCGAGCAGCGGCGCGTAGGCGCGGCGCAGCCCGCGCACGATGACGGTCTCTACTTCCTCCACTTTTTCGTGCAGCAGCAGCGCGCTCAGCGCCGGCGACACGGTGAAGGTGGCGATCATGCCGCCGACGATGGCGTACGCGTAGGTCTTGGCCATCGGCCCGAAGATGTGGCCCTCGATGCCCGACATGGTGAACAGCGGCACGAACGCCGCGATGATGATCGCCGCGGAGAAGAAGATCGGCCCGTTCACCTCGGCCGCCGCGAGGGCGATGCGGTTCAGCCTGCCGTGCAGGCCGATCACCATGCGCGCGTGCTCCAGGCCGTGCGGGCCCTCGCGCCACTTCTCGCGCGGCTCGGACAGATGGCGGTAGATGTTCTCCACCATGATGACGGTCGCATCGACGATCAGGCCGAAGTCGATCGCGCCCACCGAGAGCAGGTTGGCCGACTCGCCGCGCAGGACCAGGATCGCCACGGCGAAAAACAGCGCGAACGGGATGGTCGTCGCGACGATGATCGCGCTCCTCAGGTTGCCGAGGAAAATCCACTGCACGAAGAAGATGAGGATGATGCCCATCGCCATGTTGTGCAGCACGGTGCGCGTCGTGACGTTGATCAGATCGGTGCGGTCGTAGATCTTCTCGATGTGCACGCCCGGCGGCAGCAGGCCGGTATGGTTGATGCGCTCGACCTCGGCCTTCACGCGCTCGAGCGTCGGCAGGCTTTCCTGCCCCCGGCGCATCAGCACGATGCCCTGGACGATGTCGTCGTCCGCGTCATGGCCGGCGATGCCGAGACGCGGCTTGTGCCCGACGCTGATGTCCGCGACGTCGCGCAGCAGCACCGGCGCGCCGTTCGGCGCGCTGAGCGTGGTGCTGCGGATGTTGTCGAGGGTGTGGATCTGGCCGATGCCGCGCACCACCGCCGCCTGGGGCCCGAAGTTCACCGTCTGGCCGCCGACGTTGATGTTGCTGTTGTTGAGCACCTGGACGATCTGCGGCACCGTGAGCCCGTACTGGGTGACCTTCTTCAGGTCGAGGGTCACGTCGTAGGTCTTGGTCCGGCCGCCCCAGGCGATGACATCGATGACACCGGGCACCGCCTTGAAGCGGCGCTCGAGCATCCAGTCCTGGATGGTCTTGAGGTCGGTGACGGTGAAACCGGCCGGGCCGACGACGCGGTAGCGGTAGATTTCGCCGGTCGGGCTCACCGGCGAGATCGCCGGCTGCGCGTTGTTCGCGAGCGGCGGCATCTGCGCCAGCCGGTTGATGATGAACTGCTCCGCCTGGTAGTAGGTGAAGTCGTAGGTGAACTGCACCTTCACGTCCGAGAGCCCGAAGAGCGAGATGGTGCGGATGGTCTTCACGTTCGGCGTGCCGGCCATCGCCACCTCGATCGGGATGGTGATGTAGCGCTCCATTTCCTCGGCCGACTGGCCGGGGCTCTGCGTCACGATGTCGACCAGCGGCGGCACCGGGTCGGGATAGGCCTCGATGTTGAGCTTGAGGAAGCTGATGAGGCCCACGCCTATGGTGGCGAAGAGCAGCACCACCACCAGCACCCGCTGGCGCAGCGCGAAGGCGACGAGCGCGTTCATCAGTCCTTCACCTGCGCCGCGCGGTCGATGAACAGCGTGCCGCTCGCGACGATCTTTTCACCGGCCGCCAGGCCCTGTGTCACCTCCACCATGCCTTCGTTGGTGCGCCCGACCGTGATCGAGCGCGCCGCCACGCTGCCGTCCTCGAGCGCCACCCAGACGCGTGCCTTGTCGCCCTCGTAGATCACCGCGCTTTGCGGTACGGCGGGCGCCGCGACCTCGCCGCCGGTGATGATGCTGAAGCTCGCGAACATCATCGGTTTCAGCGCGCCGTCGGGGTTCTCGACTTCGGCGCGCACCGGCAGCCGGCGCGTCGCCACATCGATGGACGGCGCGATCCAGGTGAGGCGCGCCTTGAACACGCGGCCGGGGTAGGCGAGCACGCGCACCTCGACGAGCTGCCCGACGCTCACCGTGCGGGCGTCGGTCTCGCGCACGTTGGCGATGAGCCACACCGTCGAGAGGTTGCCGATCGAATACACCGGGTTGCTCGCGCCGCCTGCG
>DASQIG010000202.1:0-7770 GCA_035631735.1 Burkholderiales bacterium
CCCATGCGGCTGCCGCCGTCGGCGGTCAGCATCAGCGCCGGTTTCGCGTCGTCGATGCGCGCGGCCAGGCTCGCCGCGGCGAAGCCGCCGAAGACCACGGAATGGATCGCGCCCAGGCGCGCGCAGGCGAGCATCGCGAAGGCGGCCTCCGGGATCATCGGCATGTAGATGATCACGCGCTCGCCGCGCTTCACGCCGAGCGACTGCATCATCGCGGCAACGCGGTTCACCTCCGCGTGCAGCTCGCGGTAGGTGAACGAGCGTGTCTCATTCACCTCGGTCGAGATCCATACCAGCGCCGGCTGCTGCGCGCGCGCGGCGAGATGCCGGTCGATTGCGTTATGGCAAAGGTTGGTCTCGCCGCCGACGAACCAGCGCGCAAACGGCGGCCGCGAGTAGTCGAGCACCTGGCGGAACGGCCGGCGCCAGTCGATGAG
Organism: Burkholderiales bacterium; assembly: GCA_035631735.1. Lineage (GTDB taxonomy): Bacteria > Pseudomonadota > Gammaproteobacteria > Burkholderiales > SG8-39 > SCGC-AG-212-J23. The sequence continues at coordinate 438 of DASQIG010000202.1, forward strand.
TGCCGCCTGCTCGCGCCAGAATCCGTCGCGCTCTTCGAGCGAGCGGCGGTGGAAGTCGCGGCAGGTCGTCATGGGCCTAGTTTAACTAGCGCCGCCGGTCGTGGATCATCTTGGCGATGCGGTGCAGGCGCTTGAGCACCTCGGTCGCCGCGCCGCCAATGCGGGTGACGTCGGCGCGCTCGAGGGTTTGCAGCGCCTGCTCCACATCTGCGGGAAGCTGCGCCGCGGCAGCCGGCGCCGCCGGCGCCGGCGCGGCGGCGCTCGGCACGCTATCGAGCCGCTGCAAGGCGATGCCCATCAGCTCCTCGATCGTGGCCGCCTCATCGGCCGCGAGCGAGGCGACGCCTACGCGGCTGACGATCTTGAGCGGTTGCTTGCCGTAGCTGAGCTTCGCCTGCCCGAGCTGCACCCGCAGGCGTTCGGCGAGCTTTTGCATCTGCGCGGCCGAGGTGCCGGGCGCCACGACCATGAATGTCGCCGCCGCAGTGCGCGCGATCGAATCCTCGGCGCGGACCTGGCTCGAGACCAGCTTCGCAATGCGGGCGAGCAGCTGGTCGGCGGCCTCCTTGCCGGCGGTGCGTACGACCTCGCGAAGGCTGTCGATGCGCAGCGCCATGACCGCGAGGTCGGCGCCGTGGCGCCGCGCGAACGAGAAGCGCTTGCGGCTCTCGGTGACGAGGTATTCGCCGGTATGCGTGCCGGTAAGGCGGTCCCGCGCGGCGGAGACGCCGCGCACCTGGCGCGCCGTCTCGAGCTCCTTGCGGGTGGAGACGAGCCGCAGGACGTTGTCGAGCCGCGCGAGCACTTCGGCCGCGTCGGCCGACTTGGCGATGAAGTCGTGCGCCCCCGCCTCGCGCGCGCGCTGCTTGTTGGTCTGCTCCTCGACACCGGAAATCACGACCACCGGCAGCTCGCGGATGCGGAAATCGGTCGAGGCGCGCATGCGTGAAAGGAGCCCGAAGCCGTTGAGCTTGGGCATGTCGAGGTCGGTGAACACCATGACGATCGACCGGTCGCTCTCGATCGCGCTCCAGGCCGCCTCGCCGTCTGCCTCCTCGCGCACGTCGAACGAGCCGCGCAGGATCGTGGCGAAGGTCTTGCGCACGAACTTGGAATCGTCGACGACCAGCACGCGCTTCTTCGCCTGCTCGGTCGCCGGCGCCAAGCGCGCTTACTCCGAGAGATCGACCACGATGCGGCGGTTCACCCTGGCGTTGATGAAGTCGTCGAACACGCCCGGCAGCTCGCGGAACGGGATCGTGCGGCACATCTCCTTCAGGAGCGGCGGCTTCAAATCGCTCGCCAGGCGCTGCCACACCGTGTCGCGGATGTCGCGCGAGCTCTCGCCGGAGTTGATGCCGAGCAGGCTCACGCCGCGCAGGATGAAGGGCATCACCGTGGTGTTGAGGTTGAAGCTCGCCGCAAGACCTACCGATGCGATAACGCCGTTCTCCTGCATGGTGCTCGCAATCCAGGCCAGCATGTCGCCGCCGAGGTTGTCCACCGCCCCGGCCCAGCTGGCCTTGTCGAGCGGCCGGATCTTCTCCAGGTTGATGCTCGAGCGCTGCATGACCTGCTTCGCGCCAAGGCGCTTGAGCCAGTCCGCCTCGCTTTGCTTGCCGGTGAGCGCGACGACCTCGTAGCCACGCTTGGCGAGCATCGCGATCGCCATCGAGCCGACGCCGCCGGTCGCGCCGTTGACCAGCACCGGGCCGTTCGCGGGCTTCAAGCCGTTGTGCTCCATGCGCACCAGCGCGATGCCGGCGGTGTAGCCCGCGGTGCCGAAGGCCATCGCCTCCCAGAGCGACATGCCCTGCGGCACCCTGGCGATCCACTCGCCCTTCACCCGCGCGTAGGGCGAGTAGCCACCGTCGTGCGAGACGCCGATGTACTCGCCGCCGGTGGTGAGGACCGCGTCGCCTTTCGCCCAGCGCGGGTTGGTGGAGGAGACGACCGTGCCCGCGAAGTCGATGCCGCCGATGGTCGAGGGGCGACGCAGGATCTTGCCCTTGCCGGTGACAGCGAGCGCGTCCTTGTAATTGACATCGGAGTACGCCACGCGCACCACCACGTCGCCGGGATCGAGCTGGTCAAGCGTGTAGTCGACGAATTCCGCGCGGATCTTCTTGTCCGGCGTTTCCGTCAGCTTGTAGGCCTTGAAGCGTTCCATGAGGTCCTTTCTATTCCGCCTTGATACCCGCCTGCTTCACGACGCGGGTCCACTTCGCCGTCTCCGCTGCCAGATGCTGGCCGAACTCGGCGCCCGTCATATGGAGCACGTCGGCGCCTTCGAGCTCGAAGCGCTTTTGCGTCTCGGGCGAATCGACGATCGCGCCGATCTCGCTTTGCAGGCGCCGTACCACGGCGGCCGGCGTGCCGGCCGGCGCGACGATGCCCCACCAGTTGGTCGCCTCGGCGCCGGGCAGCCCCGCCTCGGTGAAAGTCGGCACCTCCGGCAGGGCGGCGAGCCGGCGCGGGCCGCCGACGCCGAGAGCGCGCAGCCTGCCCGTGCGAACCTGCGGCACGTTCTGCACTGCGCTGCCGATATTCATCTGCACCTGCCCGGCAATGGTGTCGGTGAGCGCCGGTCCGCCGCCCTTGTACTGCACGATGACGATGTCGATGCCCGCCTGCAGGCGAAAGAGCTCGGTGGCGAGATGCTGGAAGCTGCCGACGCCCGCGGCGGCCGCGTTCAGCTCGCCGGGCTTGTGCTTCGCGAGCGCGAGGAGCTCCTGGAGGGAGTTAACCGGCAGCGCGGGCGGCACTACGAGGAGGCTCGGCCCGGTGCCGACGGCCGCCACCGGCACGAACCACTGCAGCGATTCCAGCGGCAGCTGGCCGAGCGCGATGCTCACCGGGAACCCTACCGAGACGAAAAGCAGCGTGTAGCCATCGGCGGGCGATTTCGCCGCGGCATTGATGCCGATGGTGCCGCCGCCACCGCCGCGGTTGTCGATCACTACGCCCTGGCCGAGGCGCTCACCCAGCTGGGCGGCCACCACGCGTCCGACGACGTCGTTCGAGCCGCCGGGAGGAAACGGAATGATCAGCCGGACCGGCTTCCCGGGATAGGTTTGCGCGTGCGCCAGCCCGGCGCCGAGCGCAAGCAGCATCGCCAGTACGAGTCGCACCGCCATATTCTTGCACTTTACTTGCGGCGCTCGGTACGCAGATATTCGACGGTCTGCATCTCGTGCAGGCGGCTCACGGTGCGCTGGAACTCCGCCGCCTGCGCGCCCGCCGTGAACAAATCCTCGGGCTCGGCGGCGGCGGCGACGATCAGGTTGACGCGGTCGTCGTAGAACACATCGACCAGCCAGGTGAAGCGGCGCGCTGCATCCGAGTCCTTCGCCGCCATGCGGGGTACACCCGAGAGCATCACGGTGTGGAAGCGCTTCGCGAGATCGACGTAGTCGGCATACGAGCGCGGCCCGCCGCAGAGGACGTCGAAGTCGAACCAGACGAGCCCGCCGGCGCGTTTGCGGTACGGGATGGTGCGGCCTTCGACGTCGAGCGGCTGTCTTTCCTGTTCCACGTCGCGCAGCTCGTCGAAGATCTTCGCGAGCGGGGCGTCGGAGCTGATGTGGTAGACCTTCATGCGCTCCATCTTCAGCCGCCGGTAGTCGGTGCCGTTGTCGACGCCGACGATGTCCAGCCGCTTCTTGATCATCTCAATGGCCGGCAGGAATCGCTCGCGCTGCAGGCCGTTCGGATAAAGCGTGTCCGGGTGATAGTTGGACGTCATGACGAACTCGACGCCGCGGTTCATCACCTGCTCGAGGAAGCGCCCGAGGATCATGGCATCGGCGATGTCGGAGACGTGGAACTCGTCGAAGCAGATCAGGCGATGGCGGCGCGCCGTGCGCTGCGCAGCGGCGGCGAGCGGATCTTGCGTGCCGCGCAGCTCGTCGAGCTCGCGATGGATCTCGCGCATGAAATGATGGAAGTGCACGCGCCGCTTCCTGACAAGCGGCACGCAGCGGTAGAAGGCGTCCATCAGGAAGCTCTTGCCGCGCCCCACCGGCCCCCAGAGGTAGACGCCCTTCGGCAGCTCCGGGTGCACGAGCAGGCGCTTCAGCGCCGTATTGCGCCGCGCCTTGTACGCGCTCCATTCCTCGTACAGGCGCTGCAGCCGCTCTACCGCGCGCCACTGCGCCGGGTCCGAGACGAAGCCGCGCTTCGCGAGGCTCTCCTCGTACAGCGCGACGACATCGGCGGTCACGGAAGCTTGGCGATGAGATCTTGCGCCGAGCGCTCGAGGAGCGCGCGCAGCATGATCGGCTCCTCCTTGGTCGTATCCATTGCGATGCGCAGCTCCTCCATGCCCTCCCAGGCGATGCTGCCGTCGCGGCTGTCCCAGATCTGCAAGTACAGGCGCACGTCGCCGAGCTGCGTGTCGATGATGCGCAGCCCCAGGATTCCCAGGCGGTTCTTCGAGTTCTGCGTGAAGCCCTGCAGCTTGAGCTGCGCGATGTAGCGAGCGCCGGTCGAGGCGCCGAGGCGGCGCAGCACGTCGGCGGGCAGCAGCGCCGTGTCGCGATAATCCTCGTACATGCGCCGGTACGCCTCGACGAAGCCGGTCCGGTTCACCGCGCTCAGCGTCTCGGCAAGCGTGACCACTTTGACGCTGGGACGCTGTGCGGCCAGCACGTCCGTGAACGTGAGCGCCACGGCCTGCTTCTCCTGCTCCTGGCCGGTGATGGTCGAGGGCGTCACGAACGCGACGCCTGCAGTCTCGAGATCGCCCTTGCGTAGCGACAGTACTTGTTGGTTCAGCGTCGGATAGTGCACCGGCCTGAAGCTGCAGCCCGCAGCCGCCATCACCAAGGGGAAGACGAGCCACCTCATATATTGATGGCGCGCTTGTCGACCGCGAGCGCCGCGTCCTTCATCGCTTCGGCGAGCGACGGGTGGGCGTGGGGGATGATGCCGATGTCCTCGGCGGACGCGCCGAACTCCATCGCCGCGACCGCCTCGGCGATGAGCTCGCCCGCGAACGGCCCGATGATGTGCACGCCCAGGACGCGGTCGGTCTTCGCATCGGCCACGAACTTCACCAGTCCGATGGCGTCGCCCATCGCCCGGGCGCGCATGTTGGCGCTGAACGGAAAGGTTCCGGCGCGGTATTCGGCGCCGCGCGCTTTCAGCTGCTGCTCGGTTTCGCCTACCCACGCGATCTCCGGGGTCGTGTAAATCACCCACGGCACCGTATTGAAGTCGACGTGCGGTTTCTGCCCGGCGATGCGCTCGGCGACCGCCGCACCTTCCTCCTCGGCCTTGTGCGCGAGCATCGGTCCGCGCACCACGTCGCCGATCGCCCAGACATTCGGCAAGCTGGTGCGGCACTCGGCATCGACGGCGATGAAGCCGCGCTCGTCGAGCTTCAGCCCCACTGCGGACGCGTTCAATCCCTCGGTGTTTGGCAGGCGGCCAATCGAAACGATCAGCCGGTCGCACTCCAAGGTTCTGGATGAGTTATCTGCTGCAGTGTATTGAACTTTAACAGTTTTCTTGCGATCAACCGGGCCGACTTTGACGCCCAGCTCGATCTTCAGCCCCTGCTTGGCGAAGATCTTCGCCGCTTCTTTGGCGATGGCCTCGTCGGCGGCGCCGAGAAAGGCGGGAAGCGCCTCGAGGATGGTGACCTCGGCGCCGAGCCGGCGCCACACGCTGCCCATCTCGAGCCCGATCACGCCGGCGCCGATGACGCCGAGCCGCTTTGGTACGTCGGGTACGGTGAGCGCCCCGGTGTTGCTGAGGATGAGCTTCTCATCGAACTCGACGCCCGGCAGCGGGCGCGGGTTGGAGCCGGTGGCGACGATCACGTGCTTCGCCTGGATCGTGTCCTTGCCCACCGCGATCTGGTAACCGTCGGCGGCGGCCTTGACGAAGCTGCCGTGCCCGTGGAGGAACTGGATCTTGTTCTTGCGGAAGAGGAACGCGACGCCGTCGTTGCTCGCCTTCACCACCTTGTCCTTGCGCCTGTGCATCTGCACGAGGTCGAGGTCGAGGCCTTTCACCTTCACGCCATGGTCGGCGAACTGATGCCCGGCCTGCTCGTAGTACTCGGAGGATTGCAGCAGCGCCTTGGACGGGATGCAGCCGACATTGGTGCAGGTGCCGCCGAGCGCCGGCTTGCCGTCGGCGCCGCGCCAGTCGTCGATACAGGCCGTCTGCAGGCCGAGCTGCGCTGCGCGGATCGCGGCGACGTAGCCGCCGGGGCCGCCCCCGATCACCACCACGTCGAAGGTCGCCATGCTAGATCTCCAGGATCAGGCGAGCCGGATCTTCGAGCGCCTCCTTGATGGCGACGAGGAACAGCACCGCCTCGCGCCCGTCGATGATGCGGTGGTCATAGGAGAGCGCGAGGTAGTTGATCGGCCGGATCACCACCTGGCCGTTCTCTGCGACCGGCCGGTCCTTGGTCGCGTGCACGCCGAGGATCGCCGATTGCGGCGGGTTGATGATCGGTGTCGAGAGCATCGAGCCGAACACGCCGCCGTTGGAGATGGTGAACGTGCCGCCGGTGAGCTCTTCGAGCGTGAGCTTGCCGTCCTGCGCGCGCTTGCCGAAGTCGCCGATGGCCTTCTCGATCTCGGCGAAGCTCATGCGATCGGCGTCGCGCAGGATCGGCACCACCAGCCCGCGCGGGCTGCTCACCGCGATGCCGATGTCGAAGTAGCCGTGGTAGACGATGTCGGTGCCGTCGATCGACGCGTTGACCATCGGGAAGCGCTTGAGCGCATGCACCGCGGCCTTGACGAAAAACGACATGAAGCCCAGGCGAATGCCGTACTCCTTCTCGAAGCGCTCCTGGTATTTCTTGCGCAGCTCGATCACCGGCTGCATGTTCACTTCGTTGAACGTGGTGAGGATCGCGGCGGTCGACTGCGACTGCACCAGACGCTCGGCCACGCGCTGGCGCAGCCGCGACATCGGCACGCGTTGCTCCGGGCGGCCAGCGAGCAATTGCTCGAGATTGATCGGCGGCGCGGGCTGCTGCAACGCCGGCCGCAGCTGCGGTTGGGGCTGCGGCTTCGCCGCCTCGAGCACATCGCCCTTGGTGACGCGGCCATCGCGCCCGGTGCCCTGCACCCCGGAGGTGTCGACGCCGCGCTCGGCCGCGAGCTTCTGCGCGGCCGGCATCACCGGCGGCGGCGCTGCCTTTGGTTTCTCGGCGGGCGCTTCCTTCCTGGGGGCCGGAGCGGCGGCGGCGCCGGCCTTCGCCTCGGTGTCGATCTGCGCAATGAGGTCGCCGGAGCCGACCGACTCGCGCGCCTGCTTCACGATCCTGACGAGCACGCCATCGGCCGGCGCGGGCAACTCGAGCACC
>DASQIG010000203.1:0-6056 GCA_035631735.1 Burkholderiales bacterium
ATCGCCACCTGGGAGACATTTGCTTTTAGCGCGAGCTGGATCACGTCCGAAATACCCTTCTCGAAAACCAGCAGGCGAATAGCGTTCGCTGGCATAAGTAATTCGGCTGCGAATCTATTAGCCGCTACTTCGCGAGGGTTCTTATTGTCCGTCGAAAATTGTTCCGGCCCATCGCGGTAGCTTGGATCATGCTTCAAAATAAAGTGCCCAATCTCATGGGCAATAGTGAATCGCTGGCGCACTTCGGCGTCAGAGGCATTCACGATACATACGGGTTTCCCATCCTCAATTGCAAATTCGCCGGAGTACGGAAGATGTGGAATCTTCCTAAGCTCCATCCCCACTTTCTTTGCAATCGCTTCAACGTTTACTGGGAGTTTCCTATCCCAATGCTCGTTGAGAATTTCCCGCGCTTTCTCGCTAGGTGTCGCAAACATAGTGCGGCTCCAAGTGGGGGCGGATTATATAAATTCACAGCATATCGCAATAAGTCCTTCAATGCAAATGAGATTTCATGGGCTAAGCATTACCTAGCGAAATCAAAGCGAAGCTGTCCGCGTGGCTTGCGCTCAAGGATCAACTTGAGCGTGGCGATGAGAACGACCCTAAGCAGCTTGCGTCGCTGCGTTAATCCGCCGATAGGTAAGCCGCTTGCCCGCGATCTCGCGCAGGACCGCATTGGCGCGCATTCCGTCCGTGTATCCGAGCCGCGCGCGGTGGTTGTAGCGGAAGTCAAACTCGTTCGTGTAGCGGAAGAGATGCGCGCTCGCTACATGGTGGTACGTGCCGATAAGGCCGCGTTTCAGGATCGAGAAGTAACCCTCGACCGTGTTCGTGTGCGCGATGCCGCGCACGTATTCGCGCTGGCTATGGTTTACCTGATCGTATGCCGCGAATGGCTGCTCTCGCTTCACAATGTTGTAGCGCGGGCTGGAGTCGGTCATGACGTGCGACTCGGCGTGAATCTGCTTGAGCAGGATCGCTTTCAGATTCGGGCCGGTCACGTCCGCGACGTGGTAGCTGCGGGCGATTCCGCCGCGTTCCACCAGCGTCACGATCTTGTTGGACGCCTTCATGGTGCGGGCTGCGGATCGCTTGCCGCCGATGTTCGCTTTGCCTTCTTCCGTGCCGAAATAGGTTTCGTCGGCCTCTACGATCTTGCCGCTTCCACCAATGGGGCCAAGCTGCGCGGTGGTCATGGCTTCGCGGATGCGGTGCGTCATGAACCACGCTGTTTTGTAGGTCACGCCAAGCGTGCGGTGAAGCTGATGGCTGCTCATACCCTTTTTGCTAGAGCAGAGAAGAAACACGGCTTGCAGCCAGACATGCAGGGCGATTTTGCTGCGCTCAAACACAGTACCGACCGTCACAGTGAACGGCAGGCGGCAGTCCTTGCACTTCCACAGTCCCGGTCGCGTGGACTCGCCAGCGAGGCTGTAGTGGTCCTTGGAGATCGAGCCGCAGTGCGGGCAGATGGGGCCGTTCGGCCAGCGCACGCGCTCAAGGTACTGGCGGGCGTTTTCGGGGTTTTTAAACTGGGGCTGGTTAAGGCTGCTCATGGGTTTGTTTCCTCTAGGTGTTCATATGATCCCCCTATTTCGTGGGTATGTCAAGTATATAAGTCCGAGATTTTGATACTTTGTACGCTCCCCTTGCGCCGCCGAAGCCGCGCGCGCAGCGTGGCGGCGGGCTTGTAACGAGGAGGGTGCCATGCTCGCAACGAAACCGATCTCGGCCATCGAGCTGTGCGCTGCCGTGCGCGGCGGCAGCTCGATCGACCCACGCGGCCTGAACCGCATCCTGCGTCTGGATGCAATGCACGGGCTGTTGGAAGTGCAGGCAGCGACGCCATGGCTCGCGATCGCCGGCGAGCTACGCCCGGGCGATGCGCGGGCGCGCGTGCGCACCACCATGCCCACCGTCGGCGAGAGCATCGAGCGCAACGCCGCCGGACCGGACGGCACGCCGGCCGTGGCTCATGTCGCCGCCATCGCGCTGGTGACACCGGAGGGCGAGCTGCGCCGCGTGAGCCGCGAGCGCGATGCCGAGCTTTTCGCGCTCACCGTCGGCGGGCAAGGGCTCTTCGGCACGATCTACAGCATCACCTTGCGCATTGGTTCACTCGCGCGCGCCGTGCAGCAGGCGAGCGCTCCGGAGGAAGTCACGCTACAGCCGCGGCCTGCCGGCCGCAGGCTCGAGCTCCTGCTGCCGCCGAGCGGGCTCGCCGATTTCATGAAGGACGTCGACACACGCTGCAACGACTGGCGCACCCCGCTGCAGAGCGTCGTGGTGCGGCGCACCGCGCCGGAAGACGATACGTTCCTGCGCTGGGCGCGCCGCGACTATGCCGAGGTGAAGCTCGGCTTCGTGCAGGCGAACGGTCTCGGCGCCGCAGTACGCTCGGCGCAGCTGCGCCATCAGCTGATCGATGCCGCCATTGATGCGGGCGGCAGTTTCCCTATCGCCTGTGCCGCCGATGCGACGCGCGAGCAGCTGCAGGCCTGCTATCCGCAACTCGGGGACTTCATCGCGCATAAACGGCGCTTCGACCCCTGCGAACGGCTGGTGAACGACTGGTACTTGCACCAGCGCAGCCTTCTGGCGCGCGAAGTCTGCGAGGTGCGCTGGGCGAACTAGGCCGCGGCCCCGTTGTAGACGAGCTGTACGTTCTCGGGCGCGAGCCAGGCGCCGAGCGCGGCAAGCAGCTCCGCTTCCGGGCGCACGCGCCACGCCTCGCCGAGCGCCACCTCGCACGCTGCGGCGGCGTTGCAGTAAGCCACCACCACTTGGCAGGTGGCGGGGCCATTAGCGCGATAGGGGGCGAGCACCTGCTGCAGCCGCTTGGCATCCGCCTGGCCGTTCATCGCGATGCGCAGCCGGGCGGCAAAGCGCGTGCGCAGCGCTTGCAGATCGAGCAATTCGTCCGCGCCAACGCGTAGCCCGCCGGAAAATTCGTCGCGCTGCACCTTGCCCGCGACGACCAGCAGCGCGTCTTCCTTGATCCGGTCGCGGCATTTCTCGAAAAGCTCGCTGAAGACCGTGATTTCGACCTGCGCAGTTGCGTCGTCGAGCGTCAGCACCATCATGCGGCCGCGGCGCGTCATTTGCGTGCGTGTCTGCGCGACGACGCCGGCCATCCATACGCGCTCGCCAGGCGCAAGCCGGGCGAGCGCGGTGCGCGCAAAGCCCGCGAGCTCGCGCTCGTAGATCGAGAAGAGATGGCCGGAGATGGAGAAGCCGAGCGCGGCCTTTTCCTCGAGCAGCTTGCGCCGCGCGTCCCACGGCTCCGTGTCCACATAGGCATCGCGCCCACCGCGCGGCACTTCGGCTTCGGCGAACAGGCTCGACTGCGCGGCGGCGCGCTCCGCCTGCTGCGCCGCTTCGAGCGCCCGACCGACGGAGGCAAGCAGGCGGGCGCGCTGCGGGTCGAGCGCATCAAAGGCGCCCGCGCGCACCAACGCTTCCACCACGCGCCGGTTGAGGTGGCGCTGGTCCACGCGGCGGCAGAAATCAAACAGATCCGAGAACCGGGCATCGCTACGCGCCTGCACGATTGCCTGGATCGCGGCCTCGCCGGTGCCGCGCACAGCGCCGAGGCCATAGCGCACCCGCTCGGCGTCGACCGGCACGAAGCGGTAGTCGGAAGCATTGATATCGGGCGGCAGAAGGGTTAGCCCGTTGGCGATCGCATCCTCGTAGAACTGGCGCACCTTCTCGGTGTCGTCCATTACCGCCGAGAGGTTGGCGGCCAGGAAGGCCGCGCGGTGGTGCGCTTTCATGTACGCGGTCTGATAGGCGAGCAGCGCGTAGGCGGCAGCGTGCGACTTGTTGAAGCCGTAGCCCGCGAATTTCTCCATCAGGTCGAAAAGCTGGCTCGCTTTGGCGCGCGCGAGACCGTTCTTCTCGGCGCCGGCGATGAAGACGTCGCGCTGCTGCGCCATTTCCTCGGGCTTCTTCTTGCCCATGGCGCGGCGCAGGAGGTCCGCGGCACCGAGCGTGTAGCCGCCGATCACCTGCGCGATCTGCATCACCTGCTCCTGGTAAACCATGATGCCGTAGGTCGGCCCGAGGATCGGCTCGAGGCGCGGGTCGAGATAATCCACGCGCTGCTCGCCGTGCTTGCGCGCGATGAAGTCCGGAATCAAGTCCATCGGGCCCGGGCGGTACAGCGCGACCAGCGCGATCACGTCCTCGAAGCGGTCCGGGCGCGCGCGCCGGATCAGGTCGCGCATGCCGCGCGATTCCAGCTGGAACACGGCGGTCGTGTTGCCGGCCGAGAGCAGCTCATAGGTCGCGCGGTCGTCGAGCGGGATGCCGGCCAGGGCGAACTGCGGCAGGCCCATCGCGCGCACCGCGCGCTCGGCCCAGTCGAGGATGGTGAGAGTGGTGAGGCCGAGGAAATCGAACTTGACGAGGCCGATTGCCTCGACGTCGTCCTTGTCGAGCTGCGAGATGACGTGATGCGTTCCTTCCGCGGCGTAGAGCGGGCAGTAGTCGGTGAGCCGGCCGGGCGCGATCAGCACACCGCCGGCGTGCATGCCGACGTTGCGCACCAGCCCCTCGAGCTTCTCGCCGAGCGCAAGGAGCTCGCGCACCTCGTCCTCGTTCCTCTCCCGCTCGGCCAGCAGCGGCTCGAGCCTGCGAGTGTCCGCCAGCGTGATGTTGCGGCCGGGCTGCACCGGGATCAGCTTCGCGATCTGGTCGCAGAAGTTGTAGCCGAGGTCGAGCACCCGGCCGACGTCGCGCACCACGGCGCGCGCAGCCATCGTGCCGAAGGTGGCGATCTGCGAGACGCTCGCCGCGCCGTACTTCTGCCGCACGTAGTCGATCACGCGGTCGCGACCCACCTGGCAGAAGTCGATGTCGAAGTCCGGCATCGACACGCGCTCGGGATTGAGGAAGCGCTCAAAGAGAAGTTCGTAGCGCAGCGGGTCAAGATCCGTGATGCCGAGCGAATAGGCCGCGAGGGACCCGGCGCCGGAGCCGCGTCCCGGGCCGACCGGCACGCCGTGGCTGCGCGCCCAGTTGATGAAGTCGGCGACGATGAGGAAGTAGCCGGCGAAGCCCATCTGCGCGATGGTGCCGATCTCGAACTCCAGGCGCTTGCGATAGCGCGTGCGCGCCTCCTCGGCGAGCGCGAGCGCACTCATGCGCCGCTCAAGGCCCGCGCGCGCCTCGCGCGCGAGATGCTCGTCGAGCGTCACGCCGGGCGGCGTCGGGAACGCCGGCAGGCGCGTCCTGCCGAGCTCGATCTCGAGATTGCAGCGCCGCGCGATCTCGACGGAGTTCGCGAGCGCCTGCGGCACGTCGGCAAAGAGCCGCGCCATCTCCTCCTGCGACTTGAAATACTGCTCGGGCGTAAAGCGCCGCGGCCGGCGCTGGTCGCCCAGGAGACAACCCTCGGCGATGCAAACGCGCGCCTCATGAGCCTTGAAATCGCGCGCCTCGAGGAACTGCACCGGGTGCGTTGCCACGACGGGCAGACGCAGCCGGCTCGCGAGCGCCACCGAGCGCGCCAGCAGCGCCTCGCCGTTCGCCTGCCCGGCCCGCTGGATCTCGATGTAGTAGCGCCCGGGGAAGAGCTCGCTCCAGCGCCGCGCGATCCGCTCGGCGCTCTCGCCATGATCCGAAAGGAGCGGCGAGGCGAGCTCGCCGTCGAGAAAACCGCAGAGCGCCAGCAACCCCTCGGTCGACTGCTCGAGCCACGCGCGCGCGATCAGCGCGCGGCCGCGATGCTGGTTTTCGAGCCAGGCGCGCGAGAGTAGCTCGCAGAGCGTGCGGTAGCCCGCGCGCGAGGCGCAGAGGAGGAGCAGCCGCGCCGGCTTGTCGCGCTCGGCCGGGTTCTCGATCCAGCAGTCGGCGCCGATGATCGGCTTGACCCCGGTGGCGCGCGCCGCGCCGTAGAACTTGACCAGACCGAAGAAATTGGCCGAGTCGGTGAGCGCGAGCGCCGGCATGTGGTCCTCGGCCGCGCGCTTCACCGCGTCGTCGATCCGGACTATGCCGTCGCTCACCGAGTACTCGCTGTGCAGTCTCAGGTGAACGAAACGCGGCCG
>DASQIG010000204.1:0-7312 GCA_035631735.1 Burkholderiales bacterium
TCGATGACCAGCGCCGCCCGCTCCCAGGAGAGCACGCGCAGCGCGCCGTGGATCTGCCGCACCTGCGGCGCCACTTTCGCCAGGGCGTCCTTTGCCGCATGGCCGCGCGCATAGGCGTCGAGCGCCTGCTCGACGGAGTGCAGGTTCGCAATGATCTCGCCCGCGACGCGCGCGCGTAGCTGCAATGCGCTGACGTGCTGCGTGAGCTCCGGCCGCAGGCCGGCGGGGGCCTTGCCGCTCGCTTTGCCTGCCGCGGCCTCCGCGAGCCAGCGCGACACGATGTCGACCTGCTGCGCGGTATCGGCGAGCGGTTGGTCGAAGTGCTCGAGCAGGCTCTGCCCAAGCAGGAAGGCGGAGGCCATCTCAAGGAGCGGGAAATCGTGCCCGTCAGCCTGCTTCTGCGGTACGCGCTCGGCCGCGGCCGCGAGTGCAGCCATAAGCTTCGCGAGCTGCGCATCGCCGAGCGCCGCGGCGCTCGCCTGGAGCGCAGCCGCCCGCTCGCGGAACGCGGCGGCGCTGCTCGCGTCGCCAGCGAGGGAGCGCTGCCAGACCTGGGCCAGCACCTGGAGCTTGGTCGCCATTTCTTCGCACAGCGCGCGCGTGCCGCGCGATGCTGCCGCGCCCGAAGCAGGCGGGACGAGCGCCTCGAGGCCGTAGAGCCGCTTGATGTCGCGCAGCCGCTGCGTGAGCGGCGCGCAGCATGCAATCGCGTACAGCAGCTCGCGCAGCAGTGGCTCGTTGTCGGCGCGTTGCCCCGCGGCGAGATTGCGAATGTAGATATCGAGCTTGTTCCAGAGCGCACGCGCCTGCGCCAGCCGCTGCGGATCGGTAGCATCGAGCAGCGCATCGACAAGGCCGCCCGCCACCCACCACAGCGCGCGGCGCTCGGGCAGCTGGTGTGCGACGGCGTGGATGGCGTCGAGCGTCTCGCGCATCTCCTCCGGGGCCCCCGGTTGCCGTTTGATCCAGGCGAGGATGCCGCGCTGCCAGCGCGTGCGCTGCGCATGCAGGAACGGCGCGAGCTCCGCCTCGGTGAGCGACTTCGGCCGCGGATGCGCGGGCGCGGGCGGGGTGAGGTCCGGGAAGAACAGCTCCACCTCGGCGCAATCGGCGCGCCCCTGGAGGCGGGCGAGCGCTTGGTACGACGGGTACAGGCGCAGCGGCACGTTCGGCTCGCCCCGCGCCACGTCATCGACGAACTGCTTCAGCTCCGCGACAGCGCGATCGACGACCTCGGCCGCCTCGCCGCGCGAGCCGTTGAGGCCGCTCAAGGTCGTCTCGAGCGCCTCGCAAAAGCGCGTCGCGCCGGCGAGCCCCACCATGTTGAGCGCGCCGCTGACCTGGTGCAGGTGCTCGGGGCAGCCGCCGAGCGCGCGCGCGTCGAGCGGTGCCTCCCCGGAACGCGCGATCTGGTCGCGTACCCGCTCGAGCGCCTGGTCGACCTCGGCGGTGATCCAGGAAAGGATGGTGGTGTCCGGCATCGCTCCTCGCGCGGCGCCTAGGTGAGCTTGAATCCGGCCACCGAGCTCTTGAGTCCGTGGGCGAGCTCGCCCAGCCTGGCGGCCGATACCGCGGTCCTCTTCGTACCCTCGCTGGTCAGCTGCGTCACGCCGAGAATGATCTTCATCTTGCCGGCGACCTGGGCGGCGGATGCAGCCTGCTGCTGCGTCGCATTGGAGATGGCGCCGATCAGCTCGGCGAGGCGGTTCGAAATCTTCTCGATCTCGCGCAGCGCCTGGTCAGCCTCGTCGGCGGTGCGGGTTCCCTCGACCACGCCGCGCGTGCTGCGCTCCATCGCCTCGACCGCATCCTGCGTATCGCGCTGAATGCTCTTCACGATTGCGCCGATGTGCTTGGTGGCCTCCGCCGAGCGCTCGGCAAGGCGCTGCACTTCCTCGGCGACTACGGTGAAGCCGCGCCCCGCCTCGCCGGCGGACGCGGCCTGGATCGCGGCGTTCAGCGCGAGCACGTTGGTCTGCTCGGTAATGTCCGAGATGAGCTGCACGATCTCGCCGATCTCCTGCGACGACTCGCCCAGGCGCTTGATGCGCTTGGAGGTCTCCTGGATCTGGTCGCGGATGTCGTTCATGCCGCGGATTGCGTTCTGCACTGCCTGCGCGCCCTTGTTCGCGGCGCTGAGCGAAGTTTCCGCAACCTTCACCGAGTCATTGGCGTTCGCCGAGACCTGGTTCATCGATTGCGCCATCTGCGCCACCGCCTGGCCCGCGCCCTGGATCTCGTTGGCCTGGCGCTGCGTCGCGTGCAGCAGCTCCGCGCTCACCGTCTGCGCCTCGTGCGTGGCGCTGTTCACATGATCGGCGGCCTTGGTGATGCCGGCCACCAGCCGCCGCAGCTCCTCGATGGTGTAGTTGATCGAGTCGGCGATGGCGCCGGTCATGTGTTCGGTCACTTTCGCCCTCACGGTAAGGTCGCCGCTTGCGAGGTTCCCGATCTCGTCGAGCAGCCGCATGATCGCGTTCTGGTTGTCGCGGTTCTGGTGCTCGCTCTGCTCGGCACGCCGGCGGCTGTCGCCGACGTAGGCCCTGCCGATCAGCAGGAGCACCGCGAGCGCCAGCAGCGAGCCCACCGCCAGCGCGATGAAGTTGAGTCTGCGCTGGGTGAGGAGCTGGTCGTAGCCGCTCGCGAGCTGCTCGGCGGCGCCGAGCAGCGTCTCGCTGTCGTTGAACATGTCGCGCGTGGCGCGCTTCGCGTTCACCAGTCGCTGCATGTTGCCGAGGATCCTGCTCACCGCGACCTGGTATTCCTTGAAGCCGGTCTCGAGCTCGCCGAGCTTCGCGCGCAGCTCCGTTTCCGACACTCGGGCGACGCGCATCGCCTCGTTGCCCTGCAGCAGCCCCTGCAGGAGGTCGCGGAACGTATTGCTGTCCTTGCCGAGGAGGAACGCCACCTCCGGGTCGATGACGTCGCCCGCGAGCATGGCGTTGGCGTTCTTCGCCATGCGCTGCGTCAGCATCACGAGCTGCGCGGCGATCGCGTTCTGGCGTGACGTAGCGCCGCTTTGCACGCTGAGCGCGGCCACCTCGTCAGCGATCTCGAGCAGCGCCGGATTGTTGTCGTTGATGGCGCGCACCGCCGCGCCGAGCGCGACCAGGTTCGGCTCCTCGCGGATGACGAGCCCGGCATTGCGATCGGTCTTGCGCCATTCGCCCTCCAGCACGGCGAGCATCGGGCGCACGCTCTCCGGGGTGGGCGGCAGGTTCACTCCGCCGCTCGGCCCGCCGGCGGACAGCAGGTTGACCAGCGCGCTGAATTCGTCGCGGCTTTCGCGCAGCTGCTTGAACGCTTCGCGGTTGCCCTGCGAAGCCTGCTGCGCGGCCTTGGCGAGGCGCTGCGAGAGCATGCGGATCTTGCCGACCGCGGCGACGTAGAGCGTGTTGAACGTCGCCTGGCGGGCGTCGTAGACGACGATCAGCCCATTGACGAGCATCAGCAGCGCGAGCAGCACCACCAGCAGCTTCAGCCCGCGGCCGCCGGTCGGCTGCGTGAGCGCCGCGGCGGCGGGCTTCGCGCCGGCGTGGCCGGGAGCGCCGCCGTCGCGCGCCACGAACGGCATCTTGAGAATCTCGAATCGGCTAGCCATGGAACACCTCTAGCGCAGGAACTTGCCGTTGCGCCCGATGATCGTCAGGTCGACGAACTTCGAGCCGGCGTGGTTTGTCGGCGAATAGCTGACGTAGAAGCCTCCCAGGTCCACGTCGCGCATGCCCTCGAGCGCGTCGACCAGGCCCTCACGCGTCGGATTCTTGCCCGCGCGCTTCAGGCCTTCGACCATCACCTTGGCGGTGAGAAACCCTTCCATCGCGCTGAAGTTGTAGTCGGTAAATCCGGCCCGCTTGGCGAGATGCTGATAGTCCTTGACCACCGGCACGGAGGTGCCCCAGGGGAACGGCACCACCTGGGAGATGGCGACGCCGCTGCCGTCGCCGCCGAGCGCATCGGCGAGCGCCTTGGAGCCGACGAAGGACACGTTGTAGAAGGTCGCGCCGCTGCCCGCCTTCTTCATCTGCTTGATGAATTCCGCGCACGACGTATACGCGCTCACCATGACCACGGCGTCGGGCTCGGACGCGTTGAGCGCCTTCACCGCGTCCTCCACCTTGACCGTGTTGCGCTCTACCGTGCCGCTGGAATGGATCTTCATGCCGCGCTTGGTGAGCGCGAGCTCGGTGCCCTTGCGGCCGGCCTCACCGTAGGCGTCGTTCTGGTAAAAGACGGAGATCTTCTTGCCGCCGGTCGACACGACCTGCTCGACGATCTTCTCCGTCTCGTCGTAGTAGCTCGCGCGCACGTGGAACACGTATCGGCTCATCGGAACGCGCAGGATTTCGGCGCCGGTGAACATGCCCACCAGCGGCACCTTCGCTTGCGTCGTCACGGGAAGATGCGCCGCTCCGGTCGGCGTGCCGACGTAGCCGAGCAGCGCGAAGACCTTCTGCTCCTCGATCAGCCTCTTGCTCGCCGCCGGCGCTGCCGCCGGTTCATACCGGTCGTCCTCGGTGACGAGGTCGAGCCTGCGGCCGTGTACGCCGCCGTTCGCATTGACGTAATCGAGGTACGCCTTGATGCCGTTACGCATCTGGATGCCGAGTTGCGCCGCCGGGCCGCTGAAGACAGCGGCCTGGCCGAGCAGGATGCGGTTCGGCGTCACGCCGGTATCCGCCCAAGCGCAAGGCGTGGCGAGCGCGACCGCCGCGAGCAATGTCGCGGCATGTCGCTTCATGCGCCCACCTCCAGGAAAGCTTCGTGCTGCACGAGCGCCGCGACGTCGAGCTCTTTCCATATGCGTCCCTCCGCATCGCTGTACTGGCCGCGCACCCAGCGCATCGGCGTCGCCGTGCTCTGGGGAGTGAGCTCTCCGAGCGCGCGCAGGCCGAGCGAACGCTCGACGAGCAGCGCCGCGCCGCAGCGGAACCGCTCGCTCAGCACGAGCAGGCGCGCGCTCGCCGTGAGTTTCACCGGCTCGCTGCCGAGCAAGGCCGAAAAATCGCTTACGCTGTACAGATTGCCCCGCACGTTGGCCACGCCCCTGAACCAGCCGCGCGCCAGCGGTACCGGCGAAATCGCCGGCACCGGGATCACTTCCGCGGCATCCGCCAGCTCGACCAGCCAGCCTTCGCCGCCCACCTGCAGCCCGAGCTTGGAGGGCAGCCCCGCGCCCGCCACGGCGCCTTGCAGCCGCTCGGAAAGCGCGAGCTGATACTCGCGCAGCGAGATTCGTCCGGTGGTGGTGACGGCCGAGACCCCCATCAGCCGAGCGCGCTGATCTTCGCCAGCAGCTCCGCCTGGTTGATCGGCTTCACGATGTAGTCGCGCGCGCCCTGGCGCAGGCCCCAGACGCGGTCGGTTTCCTGGTTCTTGCTCGTGCACAGGATGATGGGGATGTTTTTCGTCGCGTCATCGCGCGTCAGCGCGCGGGTCGCCTGGAAGCCGTTCTGTCCCGGCAGCACGATGTCCATCAGCACGAGGTCGGGACGCGACTGCTTTACCTTCACCATCGCGTCTTCGGCGCTCTCGGCGGTAGAGACCTTGAAGCCGTTCTTGGAGAGCACGGCACTCAGGAACTCCCGGTCGGTGGGCGAATCGTCGACGATCAGTATTTTTTTGATGGCCATGCGGCGCCTTTCAGGAAGCGATGGCAGAGGGTTTGACGTACTCGGTGACCGCCGCGATGAGCCCCTCTTTCGTGAAAGGCTTGGTGAGGTAGCAGTCCGAGCCGGCAAGGCGCCCGCGCGCGCGGTCGAACACGCCGTCCTTGCTCGAGAGCATGATCACCGGCGTCGCCTTCAGCTTCGGGTTCTGCTTGATGAGTGCGCAGGTCTGGTAGCCGTCCAGGCGCGGCATCATGATGTCGACGAAAATCAGCCGCGGCTGGTGATCCGCGATCTTCGCGAGCGCGTCGAAGCCGTCTTCGGCGAGAATCACTTCGTAGCCGGCCTGGCGGAGGAACATCTCGGCGCTGCGCCGGATGGTGTTGCTGTCATCGATAACCAGGACCTTGATAGGCCCTGGCTCGCGCTCCTGCGGCTGCGCGGCCTGGCTCACGAACGATCTCCCCTGAACGGTCACTTCTTGTTTGGATTCTGGCATTTAGTGAAACTTCTTTAAGTGAAATAATTCTTCACCCGGTACAAATGTATGAACGGACAATCTTCCGCAGCGCGTCATGAATGACGCGCGCGCCTATATTTCGGCCTGATGGCGCGCAAGCCGCTCAAATCCGATCTCGCCTGGTCCACGGTGGACCGCATCGTCGTGCGCGGCAAAGACCTGCCGGGCGAGATCCTCGGGCATCTCAACCTCGGGGACATGGCGTTCCTCGAGCTCACGGGACGCGCGCCCGGCGCGGGCGAATCGAAGCTCTTCAACGCCATGGTGGTGACGCTCGTCGAGCACGGCGTCACGC
The DNA here is from genome assembly GCA_035631735.1 of Burkholderiales bacterium. GTDB lineage: Bacteria > Pseudomonadota > Gammaproteobacteria > Burkholderiales > SG8-39 > SCGC-AG-212-J23. The sequence continues at coordinate 6,425 of DASQIG010000204.1, forward strand.
CCAGCGCAATCGCCGCACGCCTCACCTATCTCGGGTCCCCCGAAGCCCTGCAGGCGGCAGTGGCGGCCGGCTTGCTCGGCCTGGGCAGCGTGTTCGTCGGCTCGATGGAGGGCGTGGCGCGCATCCTCGGCGATGCGGTGGCCAGCGGCAAGGACGCGAAGACGGTGCTCGCTGAGAATAAGCGCATGCCCGGCCTCGGGCATCCGATCCACAAGCCGGTCGACCCGCGCAGCGTGCGGCTGTTCCAGATCGCCCGCGAGACCGGGCACTACGGAGAATACTGCCGCCTGATGGAGGAAATCGCCGCGACGCGCGGCATCACCCTGAACGCCACCGGCGCGATCGGCGCGCTCGCCTGCGAACTGGGCCTGGATTGGCGGATCGTCAAGGGCCTTGGCGTCATGGCGCGCGCGGTCGGGCTGGTCGGCCACCTCCTCGAGGAGACGCGCGACCCGATGGCGACCGAGATCTGGGAGCGCGTCGACGAGGAAGCCTCCGCGCATCTCAAGCCGAAGAAATGAACCTGGGCCGCGACAACCACCCTGAGCTGCGCGACGCGGTGCGCGCGCTCTGCAGCCAGTACGACTCCGCCTACTGGCAGCAGGTGGACGAGAAACGCGCCTATCCCGAGGCGTTCGTCGAGGCCCTCACCAAGGCCGGCTGGATGTCGGCGCTCATTCCGGAGGAGTACGGCGGCTCTGGCCTTTCGCTCACGGAAGCCACCGTGATCATGGAGGAAGTGACGCGCTCGGGCGGCAACGCCGGCTGCTGCCACGGCCAGATGTACAACATGAACACGCTGCTGCGGCATGGCTCGCAAGCGCAGAAGCGCAAGTACCTGCCGCAGATCGCCAGCGGCGCGCTGCGGCTGCAGGCAATGGGCGTGAC
>DASQIG010000205.1:0-2955 GCA_035631735.1 Burkholderiales bacterium
GACGCCGCGGCCGTAGAGCCGGTCGCCGTCCGCTTCGCCGGCGAACGGGTCCTTGGACCACGGACGCGTGCCGAGCGCCACGGTGTCGAGATGCCCGGTAAGGCACAGCGGCGCCTTTGCGTCGCTGCCACCGGCCCGCGCCACCACGCTCGTGCGGCCGGGCTCGTACTCGTGGTACGCGACGCTGAAGCCCCACTGCTCGAGCAGCGCGCCGGCGTGCCGCGCGCAATCCTGCTCGCGGCCCGGCGGGTTGATGGTGTCGTAGGCGAGGAGCGACCGGGTAAGCGAGATGGCGTCGGCGGCGCTCATGTCGCCAATGATACAAAAGGGCCAGGGACTCGTTCAGGGCTTTCCCTAGCGGCTGCGGATCGCGACGACATCATTGTTCTTTGATGCCCGCAGCGCGCACGATGGCTTCGTAGTCGGCCTGCTCCTTGCGCAGGAACTGAGCGAACTCGGCCGGTGTATAGCGCCGCAGCACCGCGCCCTGCTCCTCGTACTTGCCGCCGACCTCCGGCGATGCGAGCGCGTCGTTCAGCTCGCGGCCGAGCCGCTCGATGATCGGCGCCGGCGTCCTCGCCGGCGCGAACAGCCCGGTCCACGCCACCATGTCGAAGCCGGTCAGCTCGGGCGACTCGGCGAGCGCCGGAATCTCGGGTGCCATCGCCAGGCGCTGCGGGATGGTGATGCCGAGCGCCTTGACCTTGCCGGCCTTCACCTGCGGCAGCGTCGCCACGGTGACGAGCATCGCGAGGTCGACCTGGCTGCCGATGAGATCGCTCACGATCTGCGCGCCGCCCTTGTAGGGCACGTGCACGATGTCGATGCCGGCGAGCGCCTTCACTCTTTCCATCGCCAGATGCAGCACGGTGCCTACTCCGGAGGTGGCATAGCTCAGCTTCCCCGGCTGCGCACGCGCGAGCTTCACCAAATCGGCAAAGCTCGCTGCGTCCAGCGTCGGCCGCGCGAGGATGATCATCGGCGCCGCGTTCAGCATGCCGATCGGCGCGAGATCGCGCAGGCTGTCGTAGCGCACCGCCGAGGGCGTGACGAAGCGCGCGATCGAGATCGGGCTATCGACGCCGAGCAGCAGCGTGTAACCATCCGGCGGCGCGGCCACGGCCTTGCTCACGCCGACGATGCCGCCGGCCCCGGCGACGTTCTCAACGATCACGCTCTGCTTCAGCCGCTCGGCGAGCCGGGTGGCGAAAAGCCGCGCGCTGAAGTCGACGTTGCCGCCGGGCGGGAACGGCACGATCAGCGTGATCGGCTTCGCCGCCGGCCAGCCTTGCGCGAGCGCAAGCATCGGCCACCAGAGCGCCAAGAGCAGGAATCGGCTCATTGCACATTCCTCCGCAGTGCGTCGTACTCGGCGCTCCACTCGCGCCGCCAGCGGCCGCGCGTGCTCTCGTCGATCCACGCGGCGTCCAGGCCGTTCAGCATGAACGCGCGGAGATCGTCCAGCGTATAGCCGAAATCGCGCAGCATCATCTGCCACGCGAGTGACGGCGTGACGTCGTGGAACGTGGGATCGTCGGTGTTGGGATGGATGCGCAGGCCGCGGCGCGCCATGTGCCGGATCGGATGGTCGAGCGCCCATCGATCGCGCGGCAGCGTGCGCAGATAGTAGGAATTGGTCGGCACCACGGTGAAGACGATGCCCATCTCGGCGCACCGCGCGGCATAGTCCAGGTTGTCGAGCACGGTGTAGCCATGGTCGACGCGATCCACGCCGAGCACTTCGATCGCGGCGCGCACGTTGGTCCACGGGCAGCCGAACTCGCCGGCGTGAGCGGTGCGCTTCAATCCTGCTTGCGCAGCGAGCCGATAGGCTTCGGCGAACATTTCAGGCGGCCGGTCGACTTCGCTGTAGTCGATGCCGATGCCCACGACTTCGGGGGCGCGCGCGGCGCTCACCCATCGCACCATCTCCACCGCGTCGGCCGGCGTCGCCTCGCGGTCGACGGCCGGTATCAGCCGCCCGGTGATGCCGCGGGCGTCGCGGATCGCGCGCACGATCGCCGCCTGCGCTTCGCGGTAGGCGATGCGCGACACGCGCGCCGTACCGGTCGGGTTCCAGAAGAACTCGGCATAGCGCACGCCGTGCGCGGCGGCATCCTCGAGGTATTCCCGCGTCAGGCGATGGAGATCGTCCGGCGCGCGGATGATTTCGTCGAGCGTGCGCAGCGCCTTCAGCACGCCGACCGGTCTCTCGCCGCGGATGTAGAACGCCTCGATCTCCGCGCGCGGCTGCGGCGCGCCCGCCTTGCGCGCAAGGTCGATGAATGTCGCGGGGCGCACGGTGCCGAGCAAATGGCAATGCAGCTCGACCTTCGGCAGCCGGCGGAAGAACTCCTCCTCCATCTCTCAGGATTGTAAGGGCCGCCGAATCACCCAGATGGCAACGATCGACAGCACGCAGCAGCCGAGCGCCGCGACGAAGCCGGGCGCATAGCTGCCGCTCAGGTCGTACGCGAGGCCGGTCGCCCACGGCCCGAGCGCGCCGCCGACCAAGCCGATGCCCATGATCGCGCCGAAGATCGCCCCGTAGTGGCGGCCATGGAAGTACTCGGCGGGAATCGCGCCGACCACGGAGGTCACGCCGTAGCCGAGAAAGCCCTGCGCCAGCACCATGAGCCAGAGCAGCGCGGGCACCGGCGCGTGCTGGAGCGCAAGGAGCGATGCGTAGCAGATGACGAAGCCGGCCTGGCCGATGCACCACACCCACTCGCGCGAGATGCGATCGGAAAGATGGCCGAGCGCGATCTGCCCGGGTATGCCGACCAGGCTCACGAGCCCGAGCGCCCATGCCGCCTGCCGGCCGCTGAACCCCACTTCGAGCAGGTAGCGCGTCTGGTGCACCTGCACCGCGTACCAGGCATAGAGGCCGCTCGCATAAGCGAGCGCGAGCCACCAGAAGAGCGGCGTTCGGATCGCGGCGCCGAGCGTCCAGTC
>DASQIG010000206.1:0-2493 GCA_035631735.1 Burkholderiales bacterium
AGTCGAAGCGGACGTCGCGAACGGCGACGTCACCGAGAAGGCCGCGCTCGAGATCTACGGCGTGGTGGCCGGCGACGAGGCGGCGACCAAGCGCCGGCGGCACGAGCTGCGCGCGCGGCGCGTGCAGGGACAGACCGACCCGAAGACCATCCGCAAGCTCGACGGCAAGCCGCTTTTCCTCGCCACCGAGGCCCTCGCGGTCTACGACAGCCAGCACTACGGCTGCGCGAAATGCGCGCAGGACCTGGGCCCCATCAGCCACAACTACAAGGCGTACTGCGTGCGAAACGATCTGCCGATCCAGGCCTCGAACCCGATCGTGGGGGATCCCGCGCGCTTCATCGATCCGCTGCCGCAGTTCCGCCAGTTCTGCTGCCCGAACTGCGGTCTCCTGGTCGAGAACGAGATCGCGGTGGCGGAGGAGCCGCTCCTGCGCGACGTGGAGATCCTCTCGCGCGGATGAGCTTCGCGAGCGTCAGCTACGAAGAAGCGATGCGCCGTGCGCGCGCCATCGTGCCGACGCTCGCCGAGCGCGCGCAGAAGTGCGAGGACGCGCGGGTGCTGCTGCCGGAGAACGAGAAGCTGCTGCACGAGACGGGACTCTTCCGCTATCACCAGCCCAAGCGCTGCGGCGGCATGGAGCTGCCGTATGTCGCGGTGGTCGACATCGTCGCGGAGCTCGCACGCGGCTGCCCGTCGACCGCCTGGAACGTCGGCAATCTCGGCTGCCATCACTGGATCCTCGGCTACTACGAGCGCGAGACGCAGGACGAAGTGTGGGACGCGAACCCCGATGCGCTGATCGCCTCCTCGATCGCGCTCGCCGCGGGGCGCGGCAAGCGCGTGCCGGGCGGCTTCCGGGTAAGCGGCCGCTGGCCGTTCTCCTCCGGCGTCGACAACTGCGACTGGAACATGCTCGCCGTGACGGTCTACGGCGAGGACGGAAGCACGCCGGTCGATTGGCGGCTGTGCATGGTGCCGAAGAGCGACTACAGGATCATCGACACCTGGTATGCGATGGGCATGATCGGCACCGGCTCGAAGGACATCGAGGTGAAGGAGATCTTCGTGCCCGAGCGGCGTGCGCTCGAGCTCGCTCAGTGCCGCGGCGGGCTCGAGCATCCCGGCGGCAAGGTAAACAGCGGGCCGCTGTTTCGCATCCCGATTGTCGCCGCCGCCGGCCACCCGCTCGCGGCCACTGCGCTCGGCGCGGCCGAGGGCGCGCTCGAGCATGTCACCCGGTCGTTCAAAACGCGCATCGGCACGTATACCGGCGCCAAGGTGAGCGAATTCCAGGCGGTGCAGATCAAGATCGCGCGGGCGCGCGCGCTGGTCGATTCGGCGCGCTACCTGATGCGCGAGTCGGCGATCGCCTTCGACCGCTACGCCGAGCGCAATCAGGTGCCGGCGCTGGAAGAGAAGCTGCGGCTGCGCATCCAGAACACGCTCGCCGTGATGCAGTCGCGAGAAGCGGTCGAGACGCTGTGGTCCTGCTACGGCGCAAACGGCATCTACACGCGCGACCCGCTGCAGCGGTTCCTGCGCGACACGCAGGCGATCAACCAGCACTTCTCGTTCAACTTCGACATCGCGGGCGCGGCCTACGGCAGCGTGGCGCTCGGCGGTCACTACGCGAACCCCACCCTGTGACGATGGAACAGCTCATCGCCGATTTCGGATACATCGCGGTGTTCATCGGCACCTACCTCGAGGGCGAGACCGTGCTGGCGCTCGGCGGCGTCGCCGCCTCTTACGGCTACCTCTCGTTTTGGTTCGTGGTAGGCGTGGCGGTCGTCGGCGCGTTTCTGGGCGATCAGACTTTTTTCTTCCTCGGACGGCGCTACGGCACCCGAGCGCTCGCGCGCTTTCCGTCGCTCGCCGCGAAGGCACCGCGGGTGCAGGCACTGGTGCGCCGCTGGGACGCGCCGGCGGTGATGCTGCTTCGCTTCTGCTACGGCCTGCGCATCGCCGGACCCATCGTCATCGGCACCTGCGGCATCTCGCCGTGGCGCCTCGCCTTTTTCAACTTCATCGGCGCGCTGGTCTGGGCGCCGCTCATCGCCGGCATCGGCTACCTCGCTGGCCAGGCACTCGAGCACTGGATCGGCCACGTGCGCCACGTGCAAATCGTGCTGCTCATGATCATCATGCTCGCCGGCGTGATCTGGTGGCTCGCGCTGCAATGGCGGCGACGCTGACACCGCGCTACGGCTTTCTGCCCGCGATCGACTCACGCGGCTATCACGTGCTGCTCGCGCTGATCGCGATCTTCATCCTCGGCCCGCTCGGCGGCATCGCAGCGGCGTACATGAATTTCTCGCTCGGCTTCTTCGTCGGCGGCCAGGTGCTCGCCGGCATCCTCGGCAGCGTGGTGACGCTCGGCTACGGCGCCGAAGGCAAGCACGGCGCGAACTACATGCAGTCGATGGCGGCCTCGGTGGCCGGCATGGCGGCGATGGGCGTGCTGATCCAGACGATGATCTGGCTCGGGCT
>DASQIG010000207.1:0-2050 GCA_035631735.1 Burkholderiales bacterium
GAGATCTTCAAGTGCAAGGGCGCGGACGGCCACTGGACCTACACCAATGATCGGCGCGAGGCGGAAAAGCAGAAGTGCGAAGTGGTCACGCGCCAGGTGAACGTCGCGCCGGCGCCGCAGCCGCCAAGGCCCGCCGCCACGCGTATCCCGCGGCCCACCGACTTTCCCAAGGAGTCCGCCTCCGATCGGGCTTCGGCGCGCGAGCGCCAGCGCGAGATCCTCGAGCAGGAGCTCGCCAACGAGCAGACCGCGCTGGCCAAGGCCAAGCAGGACCTCGCGGCCCAGGAAGCGGTGCGCTCGGGCAACGAGCGCAACTACGCGCGCGTCGAAGAGCGCCTGCAGCCCTACAAAGACACCGTCGAAACGCACGAAAAAAACATCGAAGCGCTCAGGCGTGAGCTGAACAACCTGTACCGCTAGGTGGCCAGAGCCCACTTCGCGGGACTGGAACTGCTCGCCACGGCGGTGGTGGCGCTCGACCAGGATTTCATCGTGCGCTACGCCAACCCGGCGGCCGAGAACCTGCTCGCCACCGGCGCGAAGAGCCTGCTTGGCCAGCCCTTCCTGCAGCTGTTTGCGGAGCGCGAGGCGCTCGAGCGCGCGCTCGGCGAGGCGCTCAACACGCACTGGGACTACTCTGCGCAGAACGTCACCTATACGCGTCCCGGACGCGAGCCGCTGCCGCTCGCGTGCACCATGGCGCGCATCGAGGCTCATGGCTTGGCTTTGCTCGCCGAGCTGCGGCCGATTGAAGAGCAGCTGCGCTACGCGCGCGAAGAGCGCCTTGTCTTCGAGCAGCAGGCGAACCGCGAGCTGATCCGCAACCTCGCGCACGAGATCAAGAACCCGCTCGGCGGCCTGCGCGGCTCGGCGCAGCTCCTCGAGCGCGAGCTCGATCAGCTCCGGTTACCCGGAGCTCGTAGCGGCGAGCTGCGCGAATACACGCAAGTGATCATCAAGGAGGCCGATCGCCTGCAGCGCCTCATGGACCGCATGCTTACGCCGCATCGCGCACCGCACGTCGAACAGGTCAGCATCCACGAGGTGCTGGAGCGCGTGAGAAGCCTCGTCAGCGCCGAATTCGGCGCCGACATCGAGCGCGATTACGACCCGAGCCTGCCGCCGGTGCTCGCTGATCGCGAGCAGCTCATCCAGACTGTGCTCAACATCGCGCGCAACGCCGCGCAGGCGGGCGCCGCACACATCGGCTTTCGCACGCGCGCCTTGCGACAGATCACGATCCTGAGGCAGCGCCACCGCCTGGCATTAGAATTGCAAGTGATCGACGACGGGCCCGGCGTACCGGCGGAGATACAGGAACGCATCTTCAGTCCGCTGGTGTCCGGGAGGGAAGGCGGCACCGGCTTGGGACTTTCGCTCGCGCAAACCTACGTCCAGTACCACCAGGGCGTCATCGAGTTCGAATCCCGCCCCGGCCGCACCATATTCAGGATCCTGCTGCCGCTCGCATGAAACCGGTCTGGATCGTCGACGACGACCGCTCCATCCGCTGGGTGATCGAAAAGGCGCTCTCCCGCGAGGGGATCGCCTTCAACTCCTTTTCCTCGGCGCAGGACGCGCTCGAGGCGCTCTCCAACGGTGCGCCCGAAGTGCTGGTCTCCGACATCCGCATGCCGGGACTGTCGGGGCTGGAGCTGCTGAACGCCGTGAAGCAGCGCCATCCCGCCGTGCCGGTCATCGTCATGACCGCGTACTCCGACCTCGACTCGGCCGTCGCTGCGTTCCAGGGCGGCGCGTACGAATACCTGCCGAAGCCCTTCGACATCGACCAGGCGGTCGAGCTCATCCGGCGCGCGCTCGACGAGAGCCGCCGCGAGTCGGAGGCGATCGAGCCGCCCGCGGAGACGCCCGAGATCCTCGGGCAGGCGCCCGCGATGCAGGAGGTGTTCCGCGCGATCGGCCGGCTTTCGCAGTCGAGCGCGACGGTGCTCATCACGGGCGAGTCAGGCACCGGCAAGGAGCTTGTGGCGCGCGCGCTGCACCGGCATAGCGCACGCGCGGCGAAGCCCTTCATCGCCATCAACACGGC
>DASQIG010000208.1:0-5126 GCA_035631735.1 Burkholderiales bacterium
GCGGCGCCGAGTATGTCGTCGATTTCCTGCCGAAGGTGAAAGTCGACGTCGTCGTGCCCGACAACCTCCTCGAGAGCGCGATCGACGCCGTCATCAAGGCCGCGCGCACCGGCAAGATCGGCGACGGCAAGATCTTCGTCACGTCGGTCGAGCACGTGGTGCGCATCCGCACCGGCGAGACGAACGAAGCGGCCGTCTAGGTTTTCAGGAGTACCAGCACGGCGCCGCTCCCGCCCTGCGCGGCCGGCGCCTGGCTGAACGCCAGCACCTCTTCCCGCAGCAGCCATTTGCGCAACAGGCCCTTCAGTACGGGCTCGCGCTGGCGCGAGCCGAGACCCTTGCCGTGCACGATGCGCACGCAGCCGCGCCCGCGCCGGTGGCAATCGCGCAGGAATTCGGCCACGCTTACGGCTGCTACATGGCGGTTCATGCCGTGCAGGTCGAGCTCCGCTTCCACCACCCAGTGGCCGCGCCGGAGCTTGCGCAGCACCTCGCGTTGCAGCCCCTCGCGCAGGTAGGCGAGCTCGTTGCCGGCATCGAGCGCGTCGTCGACCGAGAAGGGCCCGGCGAGCGATTCGGCGAGCGCCGCGCGCTCATCGCGCAGCCGCTGCCGCGGCACCGGCGCCGGGCGCCGGCGATGCGCTACGCGCTTGGGCTCGGGGAGCGGCTGCGCGTCCGCGACCGCGCGGCGGAAATCGGCGTCCTGGTTGCCGTTGTTACTTCGCGAGACCATCCAGGTATTTCTCCGCGTCGAGCGCCGCCATGCAGCCCGAGCCGGCGCTGGTCACCGCCTGGCGATAGACATGGTCCTGCACGTCGCCGGCGGCGAACACGCCCGGGACGCTGGTCGCCGTCGCCATGCCCTCGGCGCCGCCGCGCGTGATGACGTAGCCCTCGCGCATGGCGAGCTGGCCGGCAAAGATCTGCGTGTTCGGCGTATGGCCGATGGCGACGAACAGGCCCTTGGCGGTGAGGTCGCGCTTGCGCGCTTTCTTGAGCTCGTGCACGCGCACCCCGGTGACCCCGCTCTGGTCGCCCAGCACCTCGTCCACCTCGGCGTCGAGGACGAGGCCGATCTTGCCGTCCGCGACCCGCTTCATCAGCTTGTCCTGCATGATCTTCTCGGCGCGGAACTTGTCGCGCCGATGCACCAGCTGGACGTCGCGCGCGATGTTCGCGAGGTAGAGCGCCTCCTCGACCGCGGTGTTGCCGCCGCCGACCACCACCACGTCCTGCCCCTTGTAGAAGAAGCCGTCGCAGGTCGCGCAGGCCGAGACACCGCGCCCCATGAATTTCTGCTCCGAAGGCAGCCCGAGGTACTTGGCCGAGGCCCCGGTGGCGATGATCAGCGCATCGCAGGTATAGGTGGCGAGGTCGCCTTCCAGGACCAAGGGCCGCTCGGCCAGGCGCGCAACGTGGATATGATCGTGCACTATTTCGCTGTCGAAGCGCGCGGCGTGCCGCCGGAAGCGCTCCATCAGATCCGGGCCCTGCACGCCCTCGGCGTCCGCCGGCCAGTTGTCGACGTCGGTCGTGGTCATCAGCTGGCCGCCCTGGGCGATGCCGGCGATCAGTACCGGCTTGAGGTTGGCGCGGGCGGCATAGACCGCGGCGGTGTAGCCGGCAGGGCCGGAGCCGAGTATCAGCAGGCGCGAATGCCGCGTCGGGGGAGCAGCCATGGGTTCCAAAAATTATAAAGCCCGCATTCTGTTAACATAGATTTGCATAGGGACGAAGGGGTATTTCTGCTATGGCAACGACGGTATCGACGGCGGTCTTGAAGGCGGTGCCGCTGTTTGCAAGCTTTCCTGAAGATCAGGCGCGCATGCTGACGACCATGGTCACGCGGCGCAGCGCACCGCGCAACACGACCATCATGTCGAGCGGCGACGCCACCGACTCGCTCTACATCGTGCTGTCCGGGCGGCTGAAGGTCATGATGAGCGACTCCGAGGGCAAGGAAGTGATCCTCTCGATCCTCGGGCCGGGCGAGTTCTTCGGCGAGATGGGCCTGATCGACGACGAGCCGCGCTCGGCGAGCGTGGTGACGATCGAGGCTTGCGAGCTCCTTTCCATCACCAAGCGCGACTTCAAGCGCTGCCTCGCCGAGAACTTCGAGATGGCGATGGCGGTGATGCGCGGGCTGGTCAAGCGCCTGCGCGAGGCCGACCGCAAGATCGGCAGCCTGGCGCTGCTCGACGTGTACGGGCGCGTGGCGCGGCTGCTCCTCGACATGGCGGAGAACGTGAACGGCGAGAAGATCGTCACCAAGCGCCTGCCCAAGCAGGACATCGCGAAGATGATCGGCGCCTCGCGCGAGATGGTGAGCCGCGTGATGAAGGACCTGCAGACTGGCGGCTACATCGAGATGCGCGGCTCCAACATCGTGCTGCGCGACACGATAATGCTGCCGGAGTAGCGCTGCGCCGCATTTCGTCCCTGGGGCAGAAGAGCGGCCCCGCGCCGCTGCCCGCCCGGCTCGCGGGCCTGGTACGCGAAGCGAAGTGGCTCCTGCTCGGGGCGTTCGCCCTGTATCTGCTGCTGGTCCTCGTCACCTATCACCGCGACGATCCGGGCTGGTCGCATAGCGTCGGCGACGCGCTGACCCGCAATGCCGGCGGCCCGGTCGGCGCCTGGCTCGCCGACGTGCTCCTGTACCTGTTCGGCGTTTCCGCCTATTGGTTAGTGGCCCTCGGCGCCCTGGCGGTGGTCTGGGGCCACCGGCGGCTCGATGCCCGCTCCGTCGGCATCGGGCTCGGCGGCCTCGCCCTGCTGCTCTTCGCCAGCGCGTCGCTTGAAGGCCTGCGGCTGCAGAGCCTCGCCCTGGACCTGCCGCATGCGCCGGGCGGCGTCGTCGGCGTTGCGGCCGGCACTGCCCTGGCCGTCGCCCTCGGCTACACCGGGGCGACGCTCTTGCTGGTCGCGCTAGCCGCGGCCGGCTTGAGCCTCTTCGCTGGCATCTCCTGGCTCTCTGCCGCCGAGCTGGTCGGCTTCGCCCTCGAGGCGGCGTGGGTTTCCGTGCTGCGGGCCTGGGAGCGACGCCAGGACCGGCGCCTGGGCGAGCTGGCGCGCGGGGAACGCGAGCTCGTCGTGCAGGCCGAGAAGAGGCGCGAGGAGACCCATCCGCCGCTGCGCATCGAGCCGCCGATAGCCGAGATCCGCAAGTCCGAGCGCGTGCTCAAGGAAAAGCAGGCGCCGCTGTTCGACGAGCTGCCCGACACGCCGCTCCCGCCGCTCAAGCTCCTCGACGATGCCAGGTCGGAGGGCGAGCAGGTCAGCCCCGAGACGATGGAGTTCACCTCGCGCCTGATCGAGAAGAAGCTGTCCGATTTCGGCGTCGCGGTGAAGGTGCTCGCCGCCTATCCCGGGCCGGTGATTACCCGCTACGAGATCGAGCCGGCCATCGGTGTAAAGGGCAGCCAGATCGTGAACCTGGTGAAGGACCTGGCGCGCGCCTTGTCCGTGGTCTCCATCCGCGTGGTCGAGACCATCCCCGGCAAGTCCTGCATGGGCCTTGAGATCCCGAATCCGCACCGCCAGACCGTGCGGCTCTCGGAGATCCTCGGCTCGGAGGCCTACCACGCGCTCAATTCCCCGCTGGCCATCGCGCTCGGCAAGGACATCGCCGGCAACCCGGTGGTCGCGGACCTCGGCAGGATGCCGCACCTGCTGGTCGCGGGAACTACCGGCTCAGGGAAGTCGGTGGCGCTGAACGCGATGATCCTCGCGCTGCTCTACAAGGCCGAGCCGCGCAACATCCGCCTGATCCTGATCGACCCGAAGATGCTGGAGCTCTCCATCTACCAGGACATCCCGCATCTCCTTACGCCGGTGGTCACGGACATGAAGCAGGCGGTGAACGCGCTCTCCTGGTGCGTCGCCGAGATGGACCGCCGCTACAAGCTGATGAACTGGATCGGCGCGCGCAACCTCTCGGGCTACAACCACCGCGTGACCGAGCAGAAGTTCGAGGATCCGTTCGCGCTCGACGCCGGCAAGGCGGAGACGCTCACGCCGCTGCCGCAGATCGTGGTGGTGATCGACGAGCTCGCCGACCTGATGATGGTCGTCGGCAAGAAAGTGGAAGAGCTTATCGCTCGCCTGGCGCAGAAGGCGCGCGCCGCGGGCATCCATCTGCTGCTCGCCACGCAGCGGCCGTCGGTGGACGTCATCACGGGGCTGATCAAGGCGAACATTCCGGCCCGGATTGCGTTCCAGGTCTCCTCCAAGGTGGATTCGCGCACGATCCTCGACCAGTCGGGCGCCGAGGCCCTGCTGGGCGCGGGCGACATGCTGTATCTCCCGCCCGGCAGCGGCATCCCGCAGCGCGTGCACGGCGCTTTCGTCGCCGACCACGAGGTGTACAAGGTGGTCGAGCACCTGAAGTCGCTGGCGAAGCCGGAGTACCTCGCGGATGTGCTCGAGCACGCCGCGGTCGAGGAGGCGCCCGGCGCCGAAGCCATCGCCAGCGGCGAAAAGGATCCGCTCTACGACCAGGCGGTGGACATCGTGCTGCGCACCCGCCGGCCCTCGATCTCGCTCGTGCAGCGGCACCTGCGGATCGGCTACAACCGGGCGGCGCGGCTGATCGAGGACATGGAGCGCGCCGGCATGGTCTCCGCCATGCAGTCGAACGGCAACCGCGAGGTATTGGTCCCAGCCAAAGCAGAGTAGCTTTCGCACATGAGAACTCTGCTGGGCGCTATCGCCCTTTCCTTCGCGCTGACCGCCAGCGGCGGGAGCATCGAGCGCTACAAGGCGTTCCTCAACGGCACGCAGTCGGCGCGCGCGCAGTTCGAGCAGAAGGTGTACGACCGCACGGGCAAGCTGGTGCAGCAATCGCATGGCAGCTTCGTCTTCCAGCGGCCCGGGCGCTTCCGCTGGGTCTACGAGAAGCCCGCCGACCAGGTGATCGTCGGCGATGGCCAGCGCGTCTGGATCTACGACCGGCAGCTGAACCAGGTGACGGTGCGCAAGCTCTCCGCCGCGCTCGGCTCGACGCCGGCGGCGCTGCTTGCCGGCGCGAGCGGCATCGAGCAGGCGTTCGCGCTTTCCGAAGCCGGCGAAAAGGATGGGCTCGAGTGGATGGAGGCCAGACCGCGCGAGCGCGAGGCCGGCTTCGAGCG
>DASQIG010000209.1:0-5159 GCA_035631735.1 Burkholderiales bacterium
CAACCATTTGCCGCCGCGGTTGCGATAGACGAGCGTGTAGCGCGCCGGCGTGAGCGTCGCCTGTCCGTCGCGCATCTCGAAGAAGTTGTACGTGCCGCTGTCGATCGCGGTGTCGCCGAAGACGCGGATGTTGCGCTCGCCCAGGGCGACCCGCTGCGTCGGGCGCTTGGGCGCGCTGCGGTAGTAGTCGGCGATCGCCGCTGTGCCGATACGCGGTTTTGCCTCGGCTGTGTCCGTGAGCACGGCCTCGACATCGTAAAGCGCGCTGAGGCGCGCCGGGTCACGGCTGTTGAACGCCTCGACCCACGCTGCCGTCGCGGCAATAACGCTCGCCGCAGCGTCGCCGGCAGGCACCGCTGCGGCGGATGCGACGGTTGCTGGGGCCGGCGCTGCAGGCGTCGCAGTCCGCGGGGCGGGGTCGTATTCCAGGGGTCGTGAGGCGCGCTCGCGCGTCTGCCGCATGAGAGCCGCCGCCGCCTTCGCGTCGACCGGCTGGATGTTCGCGCAGTCCGGCCGCGAGGAGAGCACGAAGTATGCCGTGGCGTTCGCCTTGAAGTCGTAGTCGACGCGGCTCTCGCTATAGCCGCCGAGCGTCCTGGGGCAGTGGATCAGCACCGTGCGGGTCTCCGGCGGCACCTGCAGCGTCACGCGCTCACCGGGGAGCACATCGCTTAGCGCGCGCCCACCGATGACGATGTAGTAGGGCCACTCCTGCGCGATGAAATCGGTCGGCCGGAAGACGGTGAGCTCGCTCGCCGCGGCCGTAGCGCTCGCCGCCGCGAGCGCGAGGACGCCGAGCCGCAGGCGCACGCTCAGGCGAGCGCCTCGTCGCGCCGGTGCGGCGTCCAGAAGACGAAGAGATTCGCGACCACGATCGTCCCCGCAAGGAAGTAGAAGGTCGCCGGCAGGCCATGGCGGTCCGCCACCACGCCCGCGAGGTAAGGCCCGAGCGCGGCGCCCACGGCCTGCGCGCCGAAGAGCACTCCGATGCTCGAGCCGCCCATGCTCTTCGGCGTCATCTCGAGGAGCCACGCCTGGATCACCGGGCGTGTCGCGTAGAGAAAGAAGCCGAGCACCGCAACCAGCCCGACGAACACGGGTGACGCGCCGACGAATGCCATGGCCGCCAGCACCACCGCGCTCGTCACCATGCTGCCGATCAGGATCTGCTTGCGCCCCATGCGATCCGACAGATGCCCTGCGACCGGCGCGGCGGCGAACCCCGCGGCCTGCAAGGCGAAGAGGCAGGCGCCCACCCGGGCGGGCGAATAGCCCATCTCGCGCGCCAGATAGACCGGCAGGAACGTGAGCAGCGCGCTCTGCGTCATCGTGCGGAACGACGAGCCTACGGCGAGCAGCACGAGCGCGCGATTGCGCAGCAGCTCCCCGAGCCCACGGGCGTACTGTGCGAGCGACTGGCTTTCCGCGGCCGGCGCTTTGCGCACGCCGAGGCGCAGCGTCCCCATGTACGCAAACATGAGGAGCGCGACGACCAGCCCAGGCGCGACGTTCAGCACCACGACGTGGCGCCAGGATAAGACCGCGAGCGCCGCGCCGATCACCACGGGCGCGATCGCATCGCCGACGTTGCCGCCCATGCCGTGCAGCGACAGCACCAGGCCCTTGCGATCCGGGTAGCGGTTGCCGAGCGTCGGGATCGCCGTCGGATGCCACAGGCTGTTGCCGAAGCCGACCAGCGCCACGCAGATGAGCAGCATCGCGTAGCTGTGCGTAAAGCCGATCAGCAGGTAGGGGAAGCCGACCCAGAAGAGCGACACCGCCATGAGCAGGCCTTTTCGGCCCACCGTGTCGACGAGCACGCCGCCCGGCACGTTCGCCACTGCCGAGGCGATGTACTGACAGGTCATGATGAGCCCGATCTCGCTGTAGGAGAGACCGAGCTCGCTGCCGATCAGCGGCAGCAGCAGATAGAAGGTCGCGGGATACCAGTGCGTGAGCCCATGCCCGATCGTGATGAGCCAGAGCTCACGCCAGTGGTGCGGCGGCGCGGCCTCCGCCGCGAGGACTGAACTCAAGCCGGCACCTTGGCGCGCTTGAGATATTGCTCGACCAGCTCGGCCGTCAGCACGACCGCGGGGTCATACTCCGGCGCATTCTCGATCTGCTCGAGGTCGTTGAGGCCGCACGCCTTGTAGATGCGGTTGGTGGCGGAAATCAGCCGCACCGGCTTGTCCGCGCTGGCGTTGAAGTGCTGGTGAATCGTGTTGGGCGGGATGTAGATCACGTCGCCCGCTTCCCATTCGTAGCGCTTGATCTCGGCCTGCGGCTTCCAGTGATAGGTCTCGGTGATCTCGACGTCGCAGTCCTGGTGCAGGTCGTAGCCGCGGCCTTCGACGACGTACAGGCATTCCTCGGCGAGGTGCCGGTGCTTGCCGGAGCGGCTGCCCGGCGCAATGAGCTGCATGTACGCGTCCACCGTTTCCATGCGCGTGTTCATGCCCTCGTTGATGAGGTGCTTGAGCAGCCCCTGGCGCGACATCTCCCAGGGCATGTCCTCGGGATGCACGATCTTCTTGCGCTTGGCGTTCCTCGCCGGTGCCGTGGCGGCGTCGTCGAGCAGCGCCTGATAGAGCTTCTTGTTCTGCGTGCCCTTGCGCCACGCTTTGGATTCGTCCCAGGCCATGGTCATTCCTCGTGGTTTAGGTTCTGCTCCGCCTCGCGCACCGGGTAGCCCTCGGCACCCGGCGCCGCCGTGGTCGGCCGCGGCTCGATGAGCTGCTGGAAGAGCATGTTCATGAACATGTACATCGGCTTCGTCTTGATGACCAGCGCACGCGCCGGCTTGTCCGGGCTGGCGTTGAAGTGCTGGTGCACGCAGTTGTTGTGCACGATCGCGACATCGCCCGCCTGCCAGTCGTAGCGCACGCCGTCGTGGATCTCGTAGCCTTTGCCGTCGAGGATGTAAAAGGCAGCCTCGTTGACGTGCCCATGCCTTTGCGACTTGCCGCCGGGCGCGTACTCCTCGAGGTGCAGGTGGAACATCTGGCTGACGCCGTCCTTCGGCTCCACGTAATGCCGGCTGTAGGTCTGCGGGCCGTCGATGAACTTGATCTCGCGGCCCTTGCGCACGCGCGGCATCGAGCGCAGGCGCTTCAATTCATCCTTCAGGCTGTAGTGGCCCTGGATCGGGCGTACGAACACGCGATCCTTCTTGCTGTGGTAATGCGACTCGGTGCCCGTGGGTTTGTCTTTGACTTTGGCTTCCATCACCATAACCTCTCGCCAGCTTCCAATTTAGCCAGCATCTCTTGCTGGAACTCGGGCGGACCGAAGCCGAAGCGCTCGCCCTTCTGCTCGTAGAAGAACGGCGCTCCGCTCTGCACGCTGAACGCGCGCATCCACGTGAGGAGCCGCTCGTCCGGATCGCGGCCCGCCGAGCGCAGGATGTACGCCGGTCGCTCGCGCCAGCGCGAGCGCACGATCATCACGCCGAGCCGATCGGGCCGGAAATCCTCCGGGAACGGGCTCCCCGGCATCAGCCAGCCGCACACGAAGCTGCGGCACGGCTCCTGCGGTCGCCGCTCGTAGATCGTGCAGCAGCCCTCGCCGCGGAAGTGGCACGGCACGCCCGGCTTCATCGGGTGCCCGTAAATCGTGCCTTCCACCCAGCCGTCGCAGCACGCGGTGCAGGTGCCGCACTCGCGCTGCTCGACTGGTGTAAGCGCGATCACCGCGCCACAGCACTTCTTGTATTTTTTGCCGCTGCCGCAAGGACATGGATCGTTGCGTCCGACTGGCATGTTGCGGCCGCCAGTATACGCCGTCCCGTTACGGCGAATCTCATTCGCCATAGCGGAACGCGACGCCCGAGGCGCCAGCGCCCGTGCGGTAAAATCGCCGGTCCACTATGGAAGAACTTCGTTCATGAGAGCGGAACAGAACGAGCTGCTGACCCGCACCGGCCCGGACACGCCGATGGGCCAGCTCTTCCGGCGCTACTGGCTGCCGGCGCTCCTTGCCGAAGAGCTGCCCGAGGCCGATTGCCCGCCGGTGCGCGTGAAGATCATGGGCGAGCGCCTGATCGCTTTCCGCGACACGCAGAACCGGCTCGGCCTGATCGACGAATTCTGCGCGCACCGCGGCGTGTCGCTCTGGTTCGGCCGCAACGAGGAAGGCGGCCTGCGCTGCTCCTACCATGGCTGGAAGTACGACATCACCGGCCAGTGCGTCGAGATCCCCTCCGAGCCGAACAATCCGAAGCTCTGCCAGCGCATGAAGCTGAAGGGCTATCCGCTGATCGAGCGCGGCGGGGTGCTCTGGACCTACATGGGACCGCCGCAGCTGAAGCCGCCGCTCCCCGAGCACGAGTGGGCGATGGTGCCGGCGGGCCACCGGTTCGTGTCCAAGCGCTGGCAGGAGTGCAATTACCTCCAGGCGATGGAAGGCGGCATCGACTCGAGCCACGTCTCGTTCCTGCATCGCCACACGATGAAAGTCGACCCGATGTTCAAGGGCGCAACGCAGAGCCATGAGCTCAACCTCGGCGACCTCGCGCCGCACTTCGAGGTGGTCGAGTCGTCCGGCGGGCTCTACATCGGCGCGCGCAGGAACGCCGAGGGCGACAAGTACTACTGGCGCATCACGCAGTGGATCATGCCGAGCTTTACGCTGATCCCGCCGCGCGGCGACCATCCGATCGGCGGCCACTGCTGGGTGCCGATGGACGACGAGAACTGCTGGGCGTGGAGCACCAACCACCATGCGACACGCCCGCTCACCAAGGAAGAGCGCGACGCGATGATCGCCGGCAAGGGCATCCATGTGCCGCTCATCCCCGGCACCTTCCGTCCCGTCGCCAACAAGGACAACGACTATCGGATGGACCGGGAGGCGCAAAAGGACGGCCGCAGCTTCTCCGGCGTCGAGGGCTTCGCCATGCAGGACGCGTCAGTGCAGGAGAGCATGGGCCCGATCCAGGATCGCACGCGGGAAAACCTCGTGCCCACCGACCAGGGCATCATCGTCGCGCGGCGCCGGCTGCTCGCGGCGGCGAAGGGGCTCGAGAGCGGCGAGCAGCCGCCCGGCGTCGATCCGGCGCATCAGCGCGTGCGCTCGGCTTCGGTGCTCCTGCCGCGCGGCGTCGCGTTCCATCAGGCAGCGGAAGATGCGCTGATGCCGCAGCCCGGCTCAGCGCATGC
>DASQIG010000210.1:0-3470 GCA_035631735.1 Burkholderiales bacterium
GAGGGCGCGGCCGAGGCCGAGCATGATGCCGCCGATCACCCCCACCTTGGTGTAGGGCAGCACGACGCGCCACATCACCTCCCAGGTCGTCGCGCCCAGGGCGTAGGCCGACTCCTTGAGCAGCGGCGGCACCAGCTCGAAGACATCGCGCATCACCGCGGCGATGAACGGGATCACCATGATTGAAAGGATCAGCCCGGCCGTGAGCATGCCGATGCCGAGCGGCGGCCCGGCGAACAGCCGGCCGAACCCGGGCATCGAGCCGAGCGATGCAATCAGCGCCGGCTGCACGTGCGCCTGGAAAAGCGGCACGAAAACGAACAGGCCCCACATGCCGTAGATGATCGACGGGATCGCCGCCAGGAGCTCGATCGCCGTGCCGAGCGGACGCTTGAGCCAGGTCGGCGAGAGTTCCGTGAGGAAGAGGGCGATGCCGAAGCTCACCGGCACGCCGATCAGCATGGCGATGAGCGAAGTCACCAGCGTGCCGTAGATCGGCACCAGCGCGCCGAAGTTCTCCCGTACCGGGTCCCACTGCGCGCTCCAGAGGAAGCTCGGCCCGTACTTGCTGAGTGTGAGCTGGCTGCCGATGAGGAGCGAAACGAGGATCGCCGCGAGCAGGCCGAAGACCAGCAGCGCGAACAGGCGCGTCAGGTTCTCGAACAGCGCGTCGCCCCAGCTCGCGAGACGAGGCGCGCGCGGCCGGGACGGCGTGGTGCGCGCGACTTCGTCGGTGCTGGCGGTTTCGCTGATCGGCAGGACGGCACTCACTCGCAGCCTCGCGCGATTCTAAGGGACTCCAGTTCCGGGACCGCGGCGCCGCCCCAGGGATGTCTCACTACGCTCTCGCGCCGCTCAATAGATCGGCTTGCCGGACGGGTCCCGGACCTGGGACTTCCACTGCGTCTGGATGAGCTTGACGACCTCGTCGGGCATCGGCACGTAGTCGAGCTCGAGCGCCATCCGGTCGCCGTTCCTGAACGACCAGTCGAAGAACCTGAGCACTTCGCGGCCGTTCTCGGGCTTCTCCTGCTGCTTGTGCATGAGGATGAACGAGGCGCCCGTGATCGGCCAGCTCGCCTTGCCCGGCTGGTCGGTCAGCACGAGGTACATGCCCGGCGCCTTGGCCCAGTCCGCGCCCGCCGCGGCGGCCTTGAAGCTCTTCTCTTCCGGCGCCACGAAATCGCCGTCGCGGTTCTGCAGCAGCGCGTGGGCGAGCTTGTTCTGCTTGGCGTACGCATACTCGACGTAGCCGATCGCGCCGTCGATGCGGCTCACGTAGTTGGCGACGCCCTCGTTGCCCTTGCCGCCGACGCCGCTCGGCCAGTTCACCGCGGTGCCTTCGCCGACCTTGCTCCTCCACTCGGCATTGACCTTGGAAAGGTAGTTGGTGAAGAGGAAGGTCGTGCCCGAGCCGTCGGAGCGGTGCACGACCGAGATCGCCTGGTCCGGCAGCTTCAGGCCGGGGTTCAGCTTGGCGATCGCCGGATCGTTCCACTTGTTCACCGTGCCGAGGTAGATGGCGCCCAGCAGCCCGCCCGTAAGCCGCAGCTTCCCGGCCTCGATGCCTTTGACGCTGTAGACCGGCACGACCCCGCCCATGATCGCCGGAAACTGCAGCAGCCCGTTCTTGTCGAGCTCCTCGGGCTTGAGCGGCGCGTCGGATGCGCCGAAGTCGACTGTCTTTGCCGTGATCTGCTTGATGCCGCCGCCGGAGCCGATCGACTGGTAGTTGAGGCCCACGCCGGTCTGCTTCTTGTAGGCGTCGGCCCATTTGGCGTAGATCGGGTACGGGAACGTAGCGCCCGCGCCGGTGATGTCCGCGGCAAGCGCGGGAGTGGCAATGGACACGGCAAGCGCGGCCGCGCCAACGAATGCTCTCAACATCGCGATGGGTCTCCTAGTGAGTAAACTTTCACCGCGGGAGCCTAGGGGCGAAATGTTGCCGTTTCGTGACCGCGGCCACGGCGCGGGGCCGGCGCGGTCACAGAACGGTCATATGGCTCGCCTAGTCTTGTCATAATGACGACCGGCATGCCTGTCAGCGAGCATCTTTCCAAGAAGTTCGATGCCGAGCTCGAGTCGATCCGCTCGCGCGTACTCGAGATGGGCGGCCTCGTCGAATCGCAGATCCGGCGCGCGGTCGAGGGACTGCAAGCCGGGAACCTGGCGCTCCTCGACGACGTCATCGCCACCGACCACAAGGTGAACGGTATGGAGGTGGCGCTGGATGGCGAGTGCAGCCACGTGATCGTCAAGCGCCAGCCGGCGGCGAACGACCTGCGCCTGATCTTCGCCATCACCAAGACGGTCACCGATCTCGAGCGCATCGGCGACGAGGCGCAGAAGATCGCGCGCATGGGCAAGAACATCTACGAGCACGAGCCCAGCGGCCGGCTGCCCCGCGTGGTCGACGTGCGCCATGCGGCTGATGCGGCGATCTCCATGCTGCGCCGCGCGCTCGACGCGTTCGCGCGGCTCGACGTTAATTCGGCGGCCGAAGTGATCCGCCAGGACGCGGCGATCGACAGCGAGTTCCAATCGCTCCTGCGCCAGCTCGTCACGTACATGATGGAGGACCCGCGCACCATCAGCGCGGCACTGGATGTGATCTGGGTAGCAAAGGCGCTCGAGCGCATCGGCGACCATGCGAAGAACATGGCCGAGTACGTGATCTACATCGTCAAGGGCACCGATGTGCGCCACACGGCGGCCGCGGCCGTCAGCGGAAAGGCGGCCTAGCGCGGCGATGAGCGCGAGCGTGCTGGTCGTAGAGGACGAGCCGCAGATCCAGGAGCTCGTCGCCGTCAATCTCGAGCATTTCGGCCATCGCGTGCGCCGGGCGGCGAGCGCCGAGGAAGCCGAAGCCGCGATCCGCGCGGCGCTCCCCGATGTCATTGTGCTCGACTGGATGCTGCCGGGCGAATCCGGCATTTCACTCGCGCGGCGGCTGCGCAGCGACGCGCGCACGCGCGACCTGCCGATCCTCATGCTCACCGCGCGCGCCATGGAGCAGGACAAGATCTCCGGCCTCGAGGCGGGCGCGGACGACTATCTCACCAAGCCTTTCTCGCCGAAGGAGCTCGCCGCGCGCATCAAGGCGATCCTGCGCCGGCGCGCGCCGCAGCTCTCGGGCGACGCGGTACAGATCGACGGCCTGCGCCTCGACCCGGCGAGTCACCGCGTCAGCGCCGGCGACCAGCGTCTTTATCTCTCGCCCGCCGAGTTCCGGCTGCTGCACTTCCTGATGACGCATCCCGGGCGCGTGTATTCGCGCGCGCAGCTCCTCGACCATGTCTGGGGCGACCATGTGTACGTCGAGGAACGTACGGTCGACGTGCACATCCGCCGCCTGCGTAAGGCGCTCGAGCCGAGCGGCCACGACCGGCTGATCGACACGGTGCGCGGCGCCGGATACGGCTTGCAGGCGGCTTGATCGCGCTTTACCGCCGCACGCTGGCGGCGCTCGC
>DASQIG010000211.1:0-4667 GCA_035631735.1 Burkholderiales bacterium
CGGCGTCGGCATGATTCCGCGCTACATCGACGCCGTGCTCGAAGGCGGCCTCGCGCCCAATCAGCACGCCAGGGCGACGCTCGACACCGGCGCGCTGCTCGCGCTCGATGGCTGCAAAGGCTACGGCCAGGCCATCGGACGCGAGGCGATGCAGCTGGCGATCCAGCGCGCAAAGCGCTCGGGCTCCTGCATCATGGCGCTCGGCAATTCGCATCACCTTGGCCGCATTGGTCACTGGGCCGAGATGGCGGTCGCCGAAGGACTGGTGTCGATTCACTTCGTCAACGTGATCTCGCATGCACGAGTCGCGCCCTATGGCGGGCGCGATGCCCGCTTCGGTACGAACCCGTGCTGCATCGGCGTGCCGCTGCCCGGCGAACCGCCGTTTCTGCTCGACTACGCCACGAGCGCGGTGGCGCAAGGCAAGCTGCGCGTCGCGCACAACAAGGGCGAGAAAGTGCCTCCTGGACGCCTCATCGATCCGCAAGGCAATCCGAGCACCGATCCGCGCTACGCGGTGGTGCCGCCTTTCGGCGCGATGCTCGCCTTTGGCGAGCACAAGGGCTACGGCATGGCGATTGCGTGCGAGCTGCTCGGCGGCGCGCTTACGGCGGGCGGCACGTGGCATTACGACGAGTCGAGCAAGCAGCGCGTGCTGAACGGCATGCTCAGCATCGTCCTCGACCCCAGGCAGCTCGGCACCGCGGCGGCATTCGAGCGCGAGGCTCGCCTGTTCCTCGACTGGCTGCGAAAGAGCCGGGCCGCGCCGGGCTTCGATCGGGTGCGCATCGCGGGCGAGCCCGAGCGCGAAATGCGGGAGCGGCGCATCCGCGACGGCGTCCCGGTAGACCAAGCGACCTGGGAAGAGATCCTGCGCGCCGCCGACAAGCTGAAGCTCGCGCGCGCGCGCGTTGAGGCGCTCGCGCGCGGCGAATAACCGCCGCTCAACCCGGCCGCAGGGTGTAGCCCTTCTCGCGCATGCAGGCCTGCGTGCGCTGCGCCTCCTGGAGCTGGCGATCGGCGTCGCGATCGGTCGGGTGCGGCTGGATCTCCATGCCCGTGGAGGTGGTCTTCAGTTGAGGGACGGTAGGCACGGCCTGGGCCGCCGTTGTGCACGCGCGCAGATCCGCATCCACGCTCGCCGGCGTAGCACCAGGCTTGTCCCATTGAACGCTCGAGCAGCCAGCAATCAGCAATAGACCGAACCATGCTCTTTTCATATCAGGCGCCGTTTCAGATCGCCGAAATGGTCCGACACAGGCTCGATTCTGCGCTAATTGGTGGCAGCGGAGATCGAACCTGCCTTTGCCCGGGAGCCGCATGCCGGCGATGCGGATGCGAGCTACGCGCCTGCAGGGCAAGCCAGTAGAATCTGCCTCCCCTCGAGGAGACCGAATGGCGAAGAAGTCGCGGCCGCCGGAGCCCAGGCAGGTTCGTCCGGACGACATCGATCCGCACCACCGCTGGGACCGGCCGCTGCAGGCGCCCGGGCGCACGCAGGTCGATTTCGAGGAGCGCGTCGATTTCCGCCGGTTGCACAACTATCGTCTGGGGCGCGTGCGCGCCGCGCTCGCGCATTCGGAGCTCGGCGCGCTGCTGTGCTTCGACCAGCACAACATCCGCTACACCACCAGCACCGTGATTGGCGAGTGGGCGCGCGACAAGCTCACGCGCTATTCGCTCATCACCGGCACGGGCGATCCCTACATCTGGGACTTCGGCAGCGCGGCACGGCACCACAAGCTCTATGCGCCGTGGCTGCAGGCGGATCACTGCCGGGCGGGACTCCTCGGGTTGCGCGGCGCGACCGGCGGCGACATCACGCTGTTTCGCGACGCGGCGAAGGAGCTCCGCGGTATCCTGCAGGAGGAGGGCGTCGCCGACATGCCGCTCGGCGTTGACGTGGTAGAGCCGCCGATGCTCTTCGAGCTGCAGAAGGCCGGTATCGAGGTGCGCGACGGCCAGCAGGTAATGCTGGAAGCGCGCGAGGTGAAGAGCATTGACGAGCTCACGCTCCTCAACATGGCTGCCGCGATGGTCGATGGCGTGTACCAGGACATCGCCGAAGCCCTGAAGCCGGGCGTGCAGGAGTCGCAGATCGTGGCGCTTGCCACCAAGCGGCTCTACGAGATGGGCTCGGACTGCGTCGAGGCGATCAACTCGATCTCGGGGGAGCGCTGCTCGCCGCATCCGCACAACTTCACCGATCGGCTGATCCGCCCGGGAGACCAGGCGTTCTTCGACATCATCCAGTCGTTCATGGGCTACCGCACGTGCTACTACCGCACGTTCAACGTCGGCCGCGCCACGCCCCCGCAGCGCACCGCGTACCGCAAGGCGCGCGAATGGATGGACCGCGCGATAGAGCTGCTGAAGCCCGGCATGTCGACCGACAAGATCGCGCTCGCCATGCCGGAGGCAAAGGAGATCGGCTTCGCGAGCGAGATGGAGGCCTTCGGTCTCAATTTCTGCCACGGCCTCGGTCTCGGCCTGCACGAGCGTCCGCTCATCTCGCGCCTGACGTCGCTGCGCGAGCCGATCGAGCTCAAGGCCGGCATGGTGTTCGCGGTGGAGACCTATTGCCCGGCGACCGACGGCATCTCGGCAGCGCGCATCGAGGAAGAGGTGATCCTCACCCCCAAAGGCGCGCGCATCATTTCGCTTTACCCCGCAGAGGAACTCCCGATTGCCAACCCCTACTGAACTGAGGCTCGGCTGGATCGGCACCGGCCGCATGGGCTTCGAAATGGCCGCCCGCCTCGCGAAAGGCGGCTGCGACATCGCCGTCTGGAACCGCACCCGCGCCAAGGCCGAGCCGCTCGCCAACTACGGCGCGAAGATCGTCGATTCGCTTGCCGAGCTCGCGCGCCGCGACATCGTCTTCTGCATGGTCTCCACCTGGGACGACGTCAAGGAAGTGATGGGCAAGCTGCTCGCCGGGCAGGCGAAGCCGCGCATGGTGATCGAGTGCTCGTCGATCTCGCTCGACGGCTCGGCCGAGCTGCGCGCGCTGCTCAAGCAGAAAGGCATCGAATACCTCGCCGCGCCGGTGAGCGGCAATGCCAAGGTGATCAAGGCGGGCAAGCTCACCCTTGTCGCCTCCGGGCCGAGAAAGGCGTACGAAGAAGCGCGGGCGTTCCTCGATCTGCTCGGCACCGGCTCGAGCTACGTCGGCGACGGCGAGCTTGCGCGCATCGCGAAGATCTGCCACAACGTCATGCTTGGCGTGGTGATACAGAACTTATGCGAGATCACGGTGCTCGCCGAGAAGGCCGGCATGCCGCGTCACGCCTTCCTCGACTTCCTGAACAAGAGCGTGATGGGCTCGATGTTCACCCGCTACAAGACGCCGGCGCTCGTCAACCTCGACTTCCACGTCACCTTTACCCCGAAGCTCCTGCGCAAGGACCTCGATCTCGGGCTCGACGCCGGCCGCCAGTTCGGTGTGCCCATGCCGCTCACCTCCATCACGCGCGACCTCCTGCAGCAGATGATCGGGCAGGGCATGACCGAGCAGGACTTCGGCACGCTGCTCCTCATGCAGGCGAAGAACTCGGGCCTCGACCTCAAGCCCGAGAATGTGCGAGTGAGCGACGGCCTGAGCTGATGTACGCGGCCACCGCCGGCGTCGTGCTGCCGACCAGCATCATCGGCTCGCTGCCGCGGCCGAGCTGGTACACCGAGAACCTTGGCGCGCGCGATTTCCGCGAGGCGATGGTCGATCGCGGCTACCGGGAGCAATATCTGGACGCCGTGTCGGTCTACCTGCGTGACCAGGAGGCGGCAGGACTGGACATCGTCACCGACGGCGACTGCCGCTTCGATGCGGATGTGGCGGGTCACAACTGGTTCTCGTACGCGCCGCTGCACATGGAGGGTTTCGGGGCCGCGCGCCCGTATGCAGTGAAGGGCGGGCTTGCCGGCATCGCGCACAAGCCGGGCCACATCCTGCACGACGTGCTCGAGACGCGCGTCATGCCGGACCTGGTCGGTCCCGTCGGGCGCGGGAAGCTGCGCTACGCGGCGATCTGGAAGGCGGCGCAACGCCAGACCGCGAAACCGGTCAAGTTCGGCACGATTACGCCGGAGCTCGTCGCGATGTCCGTGCGCGATCTGCACTACAAGGACCTGCGCAAGAGCATTCTCGCCATCAGCGATGCGCTCAACCAGGAACTGCACCAGCTGGCCGATGCCGGCTGCAAGGTGATCCAGATGGAGGAACCGCAGATCCATCTGCTCGCCGCCAAAGGGCTGAGCGACGCGGTGCTCAATGCGAAGTTCATGGTCGAGGTTTTCAACAACACCGTGCGCGGCCTGCGTGCGAAGACCGAGGTGTGGTGCCACACCTGCTGGGGCAATCCCGCCGCGCAGCGGCTGTTCGCCAAGCCGCCGAGCTATGCGCCGGCGCTCGATGCACTAAGCGATGTCGATGCCGACGTGATTACCTTCGAGACGTGCAGCTCGGGTGGCATGGACCTCGAGGCGATCGGCAAGCGCATACGCGAGCAAAAGATATGCATTGGCGTAGTGGATCACCACACGCTGCAGGTCGAGACGCCCGAGCAGGTGGCCGGGCTCATCCGCAAGGCGCTCGAGCACATTCCCGCCGAGCGGCTGGTGCTCGGCTCCGACTGCGGCATGGGGCGCGAAGGCATGAGCCGCCGCCA
>DASQIG010000212.1:0-5112 GCA_035631735.1 Burkholderiales bacterium
AACGTGCCTTACCAGTGGGTGATCCGGCGCCAGTTCATCGGCACGTACCTCGACTCGGACAACCCGAGCTTCGACGCGCGCGCGGTGCAGAGCCTGCGATTGAACGAGCTCGCGCCCGGCGTGTTCCACGTGGTGGGCGGCTCGCACAACAGCCTGCTCGTCGAGATGAGCGACCACCTCGTGATGGTCGATGCGCCGGTGAGCGACGCCCAGTCGCTGTGGGTGGTCAACACCGCGCGGCAACGCTTCCCCGGCAAGCCGATCCGCTGGCTGGTGCTGACGCATCACCACATGGACCATGCGGGCGGCGTGCGCGCGGTGCTTGCCGAAGGCGCCGTGCTGGTCGTCGGGCAGGGCACGGGCAATCATTTCCGGCGCGTGCTTGCGGCGCCGATGACGCGCAACCCCGACATGAAGCCGATGGACTTCAGCCAGGTGGCGATTCTGGAAGTGCCCGACAGCCACGTGATGAGCGATTCGCGCGGCCGGCAGGTGATCGCGTACAACATGCAGGACAACCCGCACGCCAGGGGCCTGCTGATGGTCTATGTTCCGGACGCGAAGCTCGGCTTCGTCACCGACGTCTGGACGCCGGGACCGCCGCTCCCCGACAAACCCAATCCGGCGTTGATGTCGGTGGTCAGCACCGTCAAGCGCGCCGGCATCGAGCCGGCGCGCTTCGCCGGCGGCCACGGCTCATCGGCCGACTACGCCTCGCTCACGAAGCTCGTCGGGCAGTAGCGATCAAGCGGCCGCCTTGCGCGGCCGCTTGTCGAAGACCATCTTGCCGCCGCGCCCGTCGACATGGATCGTGTCTTTCGGCGCGAAGCGGCCTTCGAGGATCGCTTTCGCGAGCGGGTTCTCGACCTCCGACTGGATCGCGCGCTTGAGCGGCCGCGCGCCGTACACCGGGTCGAAGCCGACCTTGGCAAGCTCGCTCACCGCGGCATCGGAGATCTCGAAGCCGTAGCCCATCTTCGCGAGCCGCGCCTTCAGCGTAGCGAGCTGGATGCGCGCGATGCGCTTGATGTCGTCGTCGGCGAGGCTGTGGAACACGACGATCTCGTCGATGCGGTTCACGAACTCCGGCCGGAACTGCGCCTTCACCTCGCCCATCACGGCGAGCTTGATCACCTGATAGTCGCTGCCCGCCATGCCCTGGATCATCTGCGAGCCGAGGTTGGAGGTCATCACCAGCACGGTGTTCTTGAAATCCACCGTTCGCCCCTGCCCATCGGTCATGCGTCCTTCGTCCAGGACCTGGAGTAGCGCGTTGAAGACATCGGGATGCGCCTTCTCGATCTCGTCGAACAGGATCACGGAGTACGGTTTGCGGCGCACCTGCTCGGTGAGCTGCCCGCCCTCTTCATAGCCGACATAGCCCGGCGGCGCGCCGATCAGCCGCGCGACCGAGTGCTTCTCCATGTACTCCGACATGTCGATGCGGATCAGGCGGTCCTCGGCGTCGAACAGGAACGCGGCGAGCGCCTTGCAGAGCTCGGTCTTGCCGACGCCCGTCGGGCCGAGGAACAGGAAGCTGCCATACGGCCGGTTGGGATCGGCCAGGCCCGAGCGCGAGCGCCGGATGGCGTCCGACACCACGCGCACGGCCTCGTCCTGGCCGACGACGCGCTGGTGCAGCTTCTCTTCCATGTGGATCAGCTTGTCGCGCTCGCCCTGCATCATCTTCGACACCGGGATGCCGGTCATGCGCGACACCACTTCAGCGATCTCCTCGGCGCCGACCTGGGTGCGCAGGAGCTTGGGCTTCGCCGTTTTCTTGTCCGCCTTCTCGGCCTGCTTGAGCTGCGCCTCGAGCTGCGGCAGCCGCCCGTACTGGATCTCGGACATCTTCTGCCAGTCGCCCTTGCGCTTCGCTTCTTCCATCTGCTGGCGCAGCTTCTCGATCTCCTCCTTGATGTGCTGCGCGCCCTGCACCGTCGCCTTCTCGGCCTTCCATTCCTCCTCGAGGTC
Source organism: Burkholderiales bacterium (assembly GCA_035631735.1). GTDB lineage: Bacteria > Pseudomonadota > Gammaproteobacteria > Burkholderiales > SG8-39 > SCGC-AG-212-J23. The sequence continues at coordinate 1,975 of DASQIG010000212.1, forward strand.
GGCGTACTCCTTCTCGAGGCGCTTGATTTCCTCCTCGATCAGCTTCAGGCGCTGCTGCGAAGCCTCGTCCCTTTCCTTGCGCACCGCTTCGCGCTCGATGCGCAGCTGGATCAGGCGCCGCTCGAGGCGGTCCATCGCCTCGGGCTTGGAGTCGATCTCCATCTTGATGCGCGCCGCCGCCTCGTCGATCAGGTCGATCGCCTTGTCCGGCAGGAAGCGATCGGTGATGTAGCGGTGCGAAAGCTCCGCCGCGGCGACGATCGCCGGGTCGGTGATCTCGACCCCGTGGTGTACCTCGTAGCGCTCCTGCAGGCCGCGCAGGATGGCGATGGTCGCCTCGACGCTCGGCTCCTCGACCAGCACCCTCTGGAAGCGCCGCTCGAGCGCTGCGTCCTTCTCGATGTTCTTGCGGTACTCGTCGAGCGTGGTGGCGCCGATGCAATGCAGCTCGCCGCGCGCCAGCGCGGGCTTGAGCATGTTGCCGGCGTCGATCGCGCCCTCGGCCTTGCCGGCGCCGACCAGCGTGTGGATCTCGTCGATGAAAATGAGGGTATTGCCCTCGTCCTTGGCGAGCTCCTTCAGCACGGCCTTCAGCCGCTCCTCGAACTCGCCGCGGTACTTGGCACCGGCGAGGAGCGAAGCGAGGTCGAGCACCAGAAGCCGCTTGTTCTTCAGCGTCTCGGGCACTTCTTCGTTGACGATGCGCTGCGCCAGTCCCTCGACGATGGCGGTCTTGCCGACGCCCGGCTCGCCGATCAGCACCGGGTTGTTCTTGGTGCGCCGCTGCAGGATCTGGATGCACCGGCGGATCTCGTCGTCGCGGCCGATTACCGGGTCGAGCTTGCCCTGGCGCGCGCGCTCGGTGAGATCGAGCGTGTACTTGGCGAGCGCTTGACGCTGCGATTCGTCGGCCTGTCCTTGCACCGTCTCGCCGCCGCGCACCTCCTCGACGGCTTTCTCGAGCGCCGCCTTGGTGAGGCCGGCCTGCTTCATGAGCCGCCCGGTGTCGCCTTTGTCGGTCGCCGCCGCGAGCAGGAAAAGCTCCGAGGCGATGTACTGGTCGCCGCGCTTCTGGGCTTCGCGGTCCGCCGCATTGAGCAGCGTCGTGAGCTCGCGCGACAGGTGCACCTCGCCCGGCGTGCCTTCGACTTTCGGCAGCCGCGCGATCGAGTCGGCGAGCGCCTTCTTCAGCGCGTTGAGGTTGCCGCCGGCCTTGGCGACCAGGCCGGCAATACCTGGGTCGTTGAGCAGGGTCGCCAACAGGTGCTGCGGCTCGATGTACTGGTTATCGTTACCCAGCGCCGCGCTCTGCGCTTCGGCGAGCGCCTCCTGCAGCTTGGTCGTAAACTTCTCGAATCGCATCTCGTTGATCCTCTAAAGCCTTTCAGGAATTCCCGCAGCCAAGATGGGGCCAAGGCCCCGGTATTCAAGGGAAAATCGCGCCCATGGGACGCCTCACCCGCTTTCACGTCATCTACCTCATCTTCGCGCTCTTCGCCATGGTGCTCATCCAGGAGGCCTGGCAACGCGCGCAGACCGTGGAGGTGCTGCCCTACAGCGATTTCGAGAAGCTGCTCGCCGAAGGCAAGATTTCGGAAGTCGTCGTCGACGACACGCGCATCACCGGGAAGCTGAAGGCGCCGCAGGGCAGCAAGACGGTCGCCGTCGCCAACCGCGTCGAGCCGCAGCTGGCCGAGCAGCTCAACAAGTACGACGTCAAGTACACCCGCGTGCACCAGAGCACCTTCGTGCGCGATCTGCTCTCCTGGGTCGTGCCGGCGCTGGTGTTCTTCGGGGTCTGGTACTTCCTCGCGCGGCGCGTGAGCCAGGGCCTCGGCGGCGGCTTCATGAGCATCGGCAAGAGCCGCGCCAAGATTTACGTCGAGAACAAGACCGGCGTCACCTTCGCCGACGTCGCCGGCGTCGACGAGGCCAAGGCCGAGCTGCAGGAGGTGGTCGAGTTCCTCAAGGACCCGAAGAAGTACGGCAGGCTGGGCGCACGCGTGCCCAAGGGCGTGCTGCTGGTCGGGCCGCCGGGCACCGGAAAGACGCTGCTCGCGCGGGCGGTTGCCGGCGAGGCTGGCGTGGCGTTCTTCTCGATCTCGGGCTCCGAATTCGTCGAGATGTTCGTCGGCGTGGGCGCCGCGCGGGTGCGCGACCTGTTCGAGCAGGCGCGCGGCAAGGCGCCGGCCATCATCTTCATCGACGAGCTGGATGCGCTCGGCCGGGCGCGCGGCGCGGGGCCGTACGGCGGCGGCCATGACGAGAAGGAGCAAACGCTGAACCAGCTCCTCGTGGAGCTGGACGGCTTCGATCCGATGACCGGCCTGGTGCTGCTCGCCGCGACCAACCGTCCCGAAATCCTCGACCCGGCGCTGCTGCGCGCCGGGCGCTTCGACCGCCAGGTGCTGGTCGACCGGCCCGAAAAGCGCGGCCGGGTCGCGATACTCCAGGTGCACGTACGCAAGGTGCGCCTCGCGCCCGGCGTCGATCTGGAGCAGGTGGCGGCGCTAACGCCCGGGTTTTCCGGTGCGGACCTCGCCAACCTGGTGAACGAAGCGGCGCTGCTCGCCACGCGGCGCGGCGGCGACGCGGTAAGCCTGGACGACTTCACGCTGGCGGTGGAGCGCATCGTCGCCGGGCTGGAGAAGAAGAACCGCCTGCTCAACCCGAACGAGCGGCGCATCGTCGCGCACCACGAGATGGGCCACGCGCTGGTGGCGATGGCGCTCCCGGGCACCGATCCCGTGCACAAGATCTCGATCATCCCGCGCGGCGTGGGAGCGCTGGGCTACACGATTCAGCGCCCGACCGAAGACCGCTTCCTCATGACGCGCGACGAGCTCGATAACAAGATGGTGGTGCTGCTCGGCGGCCGCGCGGCAGAGGACGTGATCTTCGGGCATCTCTCCACCGGCGCGGCGGATGATCTCGCCAAGGTCACGGATATCGCGCGCAGCATGGTGATGCGCTACGCCATGGTCGAGGGCCTCGGCCATGTCGCCTACGAGGAGGAGCGCGCGCCGTTCCTCGGCGGGCCGCTGCCGCACGGCCACCGTGAATACAGCGAGGAGACCGCGCGCGAGATCGATGTCGCGGTGCGCGGCATCGTCGAGCGCGCCTACGAGAAGGCGGTGG
>DASQIG010000213.1:0-4045 GCA_035631735.1 Burkholderiales bacterium
CGCGCCGCTGCACGGTCTACGAGTCGCGCCCGGGCGTGTGCCGCGCATACCCCGAGAGCTCACGCTGCGGCTATTACGATTTCCTGCGCTTCGAGCGCACGCACCAGGCCGATCCCGAGTTCATCGCGCTGACTTAAGCGCTTTTTCGCGGATCGCGGAAAGGGTCATGGCGGGCGTGATCGCGTCCGGATCGATACGCAGCTCGATGAGCGCCGGCCTGCCCGAGCTCCATGCGCGCTCGAACGCCGGCGCGAAGTCTGCGGTGCGCACTACGCTCTCGCCGTGCGCGCCGAAGGCGCGCGCATAGGCCACGAAGTCCGGGTTTTGCAGGCCGGTTCCGTATACCCGCCCGGGATACTCGCGCTCCTGGTGCATGCGGATCGTGCCGTAGAGCCCGTTGTTGACGATCAGCGCCACGAACACCGCGCCGTACTGCACGGCGGTAGCGAGCTCCTGCCCGTTCATCAGGAAGTCGCCATCGCCGCAGATCGCGATCACCGGGCGCTTGGGCTCCGCCACCTTCGCCGCGAGGGCAGCCGGGAAGCCGTAGCCCATCGAGCCGTTGGTCGAGCCGAGCTGCGTGCGGAAGCCCTTGTAGCGGAAATGCCGGTGCAGCCATCCCGCGAAGTTCCCGGCACCGCCGGCGATGATCGTGTCCTCGGGCAGGCGCTCGGAAAGCCACTTGATCACTTCGCCGTACTGCACCTCGCCGGGCATCGGGCGCGGCCTGGTCCACTCCAGATAGCTCTGGCGCAGCGCCTGCACATCGGCGCGCCAGGCGGCCTTGTCGAATCTCAGGCGCTCGAGCGCCTGCACGAACTGCGCGTTGCCGGCATTGATCGCGAGCGCCGGGCGATACACCCGGCCCAGCTCCTCGGCGCCTGCATGCACGTGGATCAGCGTCTGCTTCGGCACGGGCGCCTCGACCAGCGTGTAAGCGCTGGTCGTCATCTCGCCGAGCCGCGCGCCGATGACCAGCAGCACGTCGGCGTTCTTGATCCGCTCGGCAAGCTGCGGATTGATGCCGATGCCGACATCGCCGGCGTAATGGCCGCTGCGGTTATCGAATAGATCCTGGCACCGGAACGACGTGCCAACCGGCAGCCCGCTTGCCTCGATCCAGCGCTGCAGCCGCGCGACCGTGTCGCCGTCCCAGCCGCCGCCGCCGAGCAGCACGAACGGCCGCCGCGCGCCATCGAGGAGCCTGCACACCTCTTCCATCTGCGCCGGTGAGGGCGCCGGGCGGACGGTATGGTGCTTCGGCACGTCGGCCACCGCTGCCTGCGAGAAGAGCGTGTCCTCCGGCAGCGCCAGCACGACGGGGCCCGGGCGCCCGGCGCAGGCGGTGTGGAAGGCGTGGCTCACGTATTCGGGGATGCGTTCGACCCGATCGATCTGCGCCACCCACTTCGCGAGCTGCCCGTACATGCGCCGGTAGTCGATCTCCTGGAACGCCTCGCGCTCGGCAAATTCGTTCGGCACCTGGCCGATGAACACGACCATCGGCGTCGAGTCCTGGAAGCCGGTGTGCACACCGATCGCGCCGTTGGTCGCGCCGGGACCGCGCGTCACGAAGAGCACGCCTGGCTCGCCGGTGAGCTTGCCGTAGGCCTCGGCCATGTACGAGGCGCCGCCTTCCTGGCGGCAGACGATGAACCTGATCTGCTCGCGCAGGTCGTGCAACCCGTCGAGCACCGGCAGGTAGCTTTCGCCTGGGACGCCAAATGCGACGCGTACGCCCTGCGCCGCGAGTGCGTCGGCGAGGATGCGCCCTCCGTGCCGCGTTTTCAGATCGGATTTCATGCAGCCACCTTCTCAAACGCACGGCGGAGCGCCGCGCAGCACTCGGCAACTGCGGCGTTCGCGGTGTCGAGCACGCCGCCGAAGAGCACGAAGCCGTGCACCATGTCCGCGTACTCGCGGTAGTCGACCGCGACGCCCGCCGCGCGCAGCCGCTCGGCGTAGGCGCGTCCCTCGTCGAGCAGCGGATCGTAGCCCGCCGTAACGATGTGCGCCGGCGGCAGGTTCGCGTGGCTCTTCGCGAGCAACGGGGACGCGCGCCAGTCGAGCTGATCCTGCTCATTCGGCAAGTACGCGCGGCGGAAGTACTGGATCGAGTCGCGCGTCAGCAGATAGCCCTGCCCGTTGCGCTCGTGCGACGCGGTGGCGCAGCGCTGGTCCGTGGCGGGGTAAATCAGCAGCTGGAACGCGAGCCGCGGGCCGCCGGCATCGCGCGCGATGAGCGCAACGGTAGCGGCGAGGTTGCCGCCGGCGCTGTCGCCGCCGACGGCGATGCCGTGCACGTTGAGCTCGCGCGCATGCTCGGCCACATGGCGCGTCGCAGCGACGCAGTCGTCCACGGCCGCGGGGAACGGATGCTCCGGCGCGAGCCGATAGTCGACCGAGAACACGGCGCAGCGAGCGCCGAGCGCGAGGCTGCGGCAAAGGACATCGTGCGTATCGAGATCGCCGATGGTCCAGCCGCCGCCATGGAAGTAGACGAGCGCAGGCAGCGTCGCGCCGCGCACCGGCCGATAGACGCGCATCGCGTAGTTCTGGAAGGCCAGCAGCCGCACCTCCGGCAGCTCGGGTGCCTTCGGCGCGAGCGCCGCGCGCGTGTCGCGGTAGATGCGCCGGGCGACGAAGGGCGAAACGGTGTGATACGGCGGCAGCGGCGAGCGCGCCACGCGCTCGAGCAACGCCTGTACTTGTGGATGGACGCTCACGGGGCTAGCGAGGCCTGCGGAAGGGGAGCCGGACGATTATAGTAGGCGCGAGTAGACGAAAGGACGCAAATGCAGGACGACATCAACACGCTGCGCCGCATCCTGCGCGAGAGCCGCACCATCGCGGTGGTGGGGCTCTCGGCCGACTGGTATCGCCCGAGCTACTTCGCCGCGAAGTACATGCAGGAGCACGGCTACCGCATCGTTCCGGTGAACCCGAAGTACCGCGAGATCCTCGGCGAGAAGTGCTATCCGTCGCTGCGCGAGGTGCCGGACAAGATCGACATCGTGGATGTGTTTCGCAAGACCGCGGACGTCATGCCGATCGCCGAGGACGCCATCGCCGTTGGCGCGAAAGTGCTATGGCAGCAGCTCGGGGTGAGGAACGAGGCGGCGGCGGCCAGGGCGCGCGCCGCCGGGCTCGATGCGGTCATGGACCGCTGCGTCAAGATCGAGCACGGGCGGCTCTTCGGCGGACTCAACTGGGTTGGTGTGAATACGCACATAATCTCGGCCAAACGCCCGCGCTGGCTCGCGTACTAGGGCGTTATGGGAGTATTCTTTCCGTCCATGGGGAGGACGTTGAGACTTAGCGAAGGCCGTTTCGGCCGCCTGGTGCTGGAGGAGCTCGCTGCCGGCGACCGGCTCGAGGCGCTGGCCGGTCCCGTCATCGTGCTGCAAAGCCGCTACGACAGCGTGCTGTTCCTCAACCCCGGTGAATCCCACGTCAGTGCCGGACCGACGCGTGTGCTCGCGCTGCATGCGGGACGCGACTGGCTGCGCTCTTGCTTCCCCGCAGTCTTCGAGACCGACCAGGACCGCCCGTTCATGCAGACGACGGAGGTCATCACCCCGCGCATCCGGCAGCTTGCCGACGCGCTGGCGGTGGAAGTGCAGAACGACCGGTTCCTCTCGCCCGAACGCCTCGAGTTCATGCTGCAGGAGCTGCTGCTCTCCATCGTCGAGACGTATCTCGCCGGCCGGCGCGCGCAATAGCGCCTGTGGCGCGGCTCGCGTTTCGAGGACACGCGCATCCGGCGGGCGATCGCGCTGCTGCGCGCCCGACCGAACAAAGAGCTCAACATGGACGAACTCGCGAGCCAGGTCGGGCTCTCGCGCTCGCGCTTCTACGATCTGTTCCAGCTCTGCACCGGCTTCTCGCCGCGCGTCTACCTCGACATGCTGTGCATCGAGACCGCGATCTCGCGGCTCTCCTCGGGCCGCGGCAAGATCGGCGAGGTGGCGGCCGAGCTCGGCTTCTCCGCCCAGAGCAACTTCACGCGCTTCTTCCTGAACCAGGTCGGCGTGCCGCCCTCGGA
>DASQIG010000214.1:0-3701 GCA_035631735.1 Burkholderiales bacterium
CGGTCTGCTGCAAAAGGCGGACGAATATGTCGAATTTGCACAGCTCTCGCTGATCGAGGGCTTCCCGGCCGAGGCCACCAGGGTGATCGACAAAGGCTACGCGGCCGGCGCGCTCGGTGTCGGCCCCGAGGCCGCGCGCCACAAGCGGCTGAAGGACCTCGCGGCCAGGAACCTCGCCGAGGACCGGAAAAACCTCGCCAGCGCCGAGAAGCAGGAGCCGCCGAGGGACGGCAAGACACTGTTCAACGACGGCTTCAACTTCGTCCTGCTCGGCAGGGCCGAGAAGGGCTTTGCGATGATGCAGGAAGGCATCAAGCTCGGCGGCGGCTTCCGCCGCCCCGATCACGCGAAGCTGCAGCTCGCCTACGCATACCACCTTGCAGGCCAGAACGAGAAGGCGCTGCAGATGTTCAAGACCGTGCAGGGCACGGACGGCGCGGCGGCGCTCGCGCGCCTCTGGATTCTCCGGCTAAGCCGTACCACCTAAGCCGCAGCGATCCTTCGGTGGAATAGGAATAAGGCGCGGTTCGCGCTGTTTCCCGTATTGCGCGTCGGGTTCGTATTCCACACGGGAGGCAACATGCTCGCGAAACGCATCCTTTGCACAGCGCTGGTGATCTCACTCAGCCTGGGCCCAGTGCAATCGGCCTATGCCGATTTGATTACCACCGAGCAAGCATCTCGGCCCGTGCCGGCCCAGCGCGCAGCTCTTATTGGGCTGCTCGATCGCGACAGCGTCGCCCTTCGGCTTCAAGCTTTGGGAATAGACAAGGCGACGGCGTTGCAGCGGATTCGAGCGATGACGGACGAGGAAGTTGCGGCGATCGCGCCTGAGCTCGCTTCATTACCCGCTGGCGGAGACTACGGCGGCGGCGGCGGCGGCGGAGTTGGGATTGTTTTGATCCTCGTCCTGATAATTGCGCTGCTTGTCTGGTGGTCCAGCAGGAGCGCTTCCAGCTAGGGAAGGTCTGAGAAGTCTCCCGGAAGGTCTGAAGAAGTCTCCCCCGCGAAAGCGGGGGTCCATTTTTTTTTCGGAGAAACATAGATTCCCGCTTTCGCGGGAACGACAGTCCGCCGCTTTTTCAGAGTCTCCCTAGCCGGCAAGCTCCTCGGCGACGCTCTCGACGCGCCGCGGCTGCGCCTGCTCGAGCGAGCGCAGGCCGAGCAGCGGCGAGGTCCAGGCGGCAAGGAGCACGAGCAGCATTGCGCCGCACCCGGCGAAGAACATCGGTGCGCGCAGGCCGGCGTGCTCGGCGATCCAGCCGCCGACGAGCCCACCGACGGGCGCGGCGGCCACCGTCAGGCAGATCATGGTGGCGATCACACGGCCGCGCAGCTCCTCCGGCGCCGCCGCCTGGCGCAGCGTCAGGTAGTTGATGAAGAACACCATCGCGCTGAAGTCGAGCGCCGCCAGCCCGACGCCGAAAGTCACTGAAGCGGTCACCGGACCGCCGCTCGCGGCGCCGATCACCAGCCACGCGACGCCGGTGCCGAGGATGCCGAGGAGGATCGTCGGCCCGAAGCCGAAGCGCCGATTGAGCGGCTCGACCGCCCCCGCGGCGCCGAGCGTGCCGAGCCCGGCCAGCATCCAGAGCACCCCGAGGTGGCTCGGCGAGAAGCCGAGCTCGCGCGCCGCGAACAGCACGACGATGGCAAAGTATGCATGGCGGAACACCTGCCAGACGGCGATCGACCACGCGAGCGACCGCAGCGTCGCGTTGTGCCAGATCTCGGCAAGGCCCTCGCGGATTTCCGCGCCCACGCTCTTCGCGCGCATCTTCGGCGCATCGCTCGCGCCCGGCGGGATGCCGCGCAGGATCCACGCCGAGAGAAAGAACGAGAACGCGTCGAGCAGGATCGCGAACGGCGCGGTCAGCCACTGGATCAGCGCGCCGGCGAGGCCCGGGCCGACGAGCTGCGCCGCGGAGTCGCTGATGCCGATCTTGGCGTTCGCCTCGGCGAGCCGCTCGCGGCCGACCCGCTCGGTCATGAACACCTGGTAGGCGGGCCATCCCAGCACCGAACCCGTGCCGACGAGGAAGCCGACGACGTAGAGCACGCCCATCGACAGCACGCCGAGCCACGCGCATGCCGGGACGATGAGCAGCGCAGCAGCGCGCCCGACGTCGGACCAGATGATGATCGGCAGCTTCGGCGCGCGGTCCACCAGCACGCCGGCGAACAGGCCGAAGAGCGCGAACGGCACCGACTCGAGCGCGGTGAGCACGCCCATCTCGAAAGGCGTCGCGTCGAGCAGCAGCGCGGCCGTCAGGGGCAGCGCGAGGAAGGTGATCTGGCCGCCGAAGTGCGTGATGGTGAGCGAGCTCCACAGCCGCACGAAATCGGCGTTGCGCCACAGTCCGTTCAACATCTTGTTCTTTCCCAGGCGCGACTGCGCGTCGCGCGTTGCGCGAGACGGGAAGAGTCGAAGCTTTTGGCCTCTCGTCCCGCCTCGAACTCCCGGCGGGCGATCGGCCCGGCGGGTCAGTCTTTGCCGCTCAGCGGCACGACGGGAGAACGACGATCCGCGCCGCGCTCAGGCGAGCCAGAGGCAATGTTTTTGGCAGTGCGGTTCATCGGGCGCGCAGTATAGCCGGTGAACTGTGAAAAAGCGATGAACATTACTGACGGGCGGTTGCTGCTTCGACGGCACGGGCCCACGATGCGCCGATGAGGCCGGGGATCACGCTCAAGCTCTTCTTCGCCATCCTGGCGGCGAGCGCCGTCGCGGCGGCGGCGATGGCGCTCGCCACGCGGCTCTCGTTCCAGTCGGGATTCTTCGGCTATCTCAACCACGTGCAGTCGCAGAGCCTCGAGGCATTCGCCGGGCGCCTCGCCGACGAATACCGCCGCAGCGGCGACTGGAGCTTCCTGCAGGGCGACTACGGGCGCCTGCGCGCGCTCGCAGCGCCGCCGCAAACCGTGCAGCGCCTGACGCTCCTCGATGCCGAACGCCGCCCGCTGGTCGGCAATCCCGACCTGAGCGAAGACGCGGCGCTGCGCCCGGTGATCGTCGAGGACCGCGTGGTCGGCTGGATTGCGCGGGTGCCCGAGCGGCGCCTTTCCACCGCGGCCGATCTCGCCTTCCAGCAGCAACAGCTGCGCGCCTCCTGGATCATCGCCGGCCTCGCGCTCGCCGTGGCCGCGCTGGTGGCGCTGGTGCTGGCGCGCGCCTTCCTGCAACCGCTGAAGCGCGTCGCCGAGGCGACCCACCGCCTCGCCGCGGGCAACTACGCGACGCGGGTCGAGGTGCGCTCGGCCGACGAGCTCGGCCGGCTCGCCGAGGACTTCAATCGCCTCGCCCAGGCGCTCGAGCGCAACGAGCAGCTGCGCCGGCGCTTCATGGCCGACGTGTCACACGAGCTGCGCACGCCGCTCGCCGTTCTCTCCGGCGAGCTCGAGGCGCTGGAAGACGGCATTCGCCCGCTCACGCGCGAGTCGCTGGCGTCGCTGCGCAGCGAGGTGAGCGCGCTCGGCAAGCTGGTCGAGGACGTAAACCAGCTCGCCCTCGCCGACAGCGGCGCGCTCGCCTACCGCAAGCAAACGGTGGACATCGTGCCGCTCCTCGCGCAGGCGCTGGATTCGCACCGCGAGCGTCTCGCCGAGCGCTCGCTCGCCGTGGAGACCGCCTGGAACGGCGCCGCGCCGGTGTTCGGCGACGCCGACCGCCTGCGCCAGATGTTTCGCAACCTGCTCGAGAA
>DASQIG010000215.1:0-2980 GCA_035631735.1 Burkholderiales bacterium
GATGAAGGTCGAGAGCAGCGGATCGTCGAACCAGCCGAGCGTCGAATAGGCAGGCACGCCGCCCACGTACACGTCGTAGCCTTCCTTGCGCAGCTTTTCGGCGTAGCGCCGGGCTTCCTGCTCGGCGAAGAAGCCGCGATAGGCGACGCAGCCGGTGAACGGGAAGCACTCCGGCTTGGGCTCGACCGAGAGCTCGGGCGCGGCGAAGACGTTCCATACCGCGTAGCGCCGGCCCAGATCCGCATAGGACGTATAGCTGCGGTTGTCGGGCAGGTGCAGATCGCGCGAGGCGAACTCGCGGATGCGCCGCGCCGTTTCGAGCCGCGCCTTGAGATCCTCCGGCGTCGTCGGGTCGGCAATCCATTCATCGATCGGGCGCGCCGCGGCGAGCAGCTGGAAATGCCCGCCGATCGCCTGCGAGTAATACGAGAGCGATTCGCAGCCCGAGACGAGGGCCGCAACGATGAGCGCGATGAGCGTCTTCAGGCGAAGCGTCCCATGCGCAGGAAATGCTGCACGAGCGCGCCCACCCGCCCGGAGACCGTCAGCAGGCTGTGCCCGACCCGCACCAGCGCCCGGTCGCTCATGCCCTCGATCGTCGTTTCATCGACGCACACCACGCCGTCATTGGCGCCGGGCAGCGCGCCAAGCGCCCGGCCGAGGCCGAGCGGCAGCGTGCCGGCCACCACGCCGAGCCGCTCGGGTCGCTGCCAGCGCGCCTCACGGCTTTCCCAGCGGCCGGCGCTCGCGCCGAGGAGCCAGCGGCCGAGCGTGCGCGCGCCGAACCGCCGCCCGGCGTAGCAGCCGCGCACCGGCGCGCCGAGGAGCACGACGCTGCCGCTCGCGATCTCCGCATGGCGCGCGAGCATGTCGTAAATCAGCACGCCGCCAAGGCTGTGGCCGACGAGGTGCACGGTGCGGCCGTCGATGAAGCGCGCCAGGCGTTCGATATTCGCCTCGAGCGGCGCGCGGCCGTGGTAACCGAAGGTGCGCGTCACATAGCCGCTGCGCGCGAGGCGCGCGGCCAGGAGCGTCATGACCGCCGCCGGCACCCACAGGCCCGGCACCAGGATCACTTCGCTCGTCATGTGTTCTTGAGCGTGCGCACCGCCTCGAGCAGCGCCTGTGCGCGGTAGGCGACCGGGTAGTCGACCATCTGCCCGTCGACCTGGACCGCCGCCTGGCCGCGGCTCTCCGCGTCGCGAAAGGCAGCGACGATGCGCTCAGCCGCCGCCAACTCCTCCCGGGTGGGCATATAGGCGGCGTTCACCGGCGCGATCTGGTCCGGATGCACGCAGCAGCGCCCCTGGAAGCCGCCGCGGCGGCTGCGCTCGAGCGCGCGCGCGAATGCCTCGCTTTCCTTGAAGTGGAACCAGGGGCTGTCGATCGGATTTTCCATGCCGGCGGCGCGCGACGCGAGCACGATGCGCGCGCGCGCATCGGCCAGCTCCGGCTCGTCGAGGGTCGGCGACAGGCCGATGTCGTTGGCATAGTCGGCGGCGCCGAAACAGACGCGCTTCACGCGCCACGGCGCGCGATACGGCCGCAGGTTCCGCGCCTGCAGGATGCGATCGACGCGCTGCACGCCGGCCGCCGTCTCGATCTGCGGCATGAGATCGAGCGAGCCCTCGGCGATGCCGCGCTCGCGCTCGAGGTTCGCCATCAGCCAGTCGATCGCATGCAGGTCGGCCGCGCTCTCGATCTTCGGCACCACGACGCCATCGAGCCCGGCCGCGAGCGTCTCCACCAGATCGGCGTAGCAATAAGGCGTGGCCGGTGCGTTCACGCGCACATACAGGAGACACTGGCGCGGCTTGCCGAGCGCGCCGAGCACCTGCTTGCGGCTCGGCGCCTTGTCGGCGGGCGCCACCGAATCTTCCAGATCAAGAATGATGGCATCGGCGGCGAGCGACAGCGCCTTCTCGACGCGGCGCGGCACGTTGGCCGGGGTAAAGAGGAACGAGCGGATCATCGCAGGACCTGGCGATCGGCCCACGGCGCGAAGGGAAGCACGCTGCGCTCGCCGGCGAACGCCTCGGGCCACACCGGCTGCGCACGCCCTTTGACGATCTGCAGCAGCACGGGCTTCATGCCGACTTGCGCGCCGCTCGCCGGGTCGACGCGATAGGGCCCGAGCACCGTGTCGACCTGAAGCGTCGCAAGCGCGCTGCGCAGTTTCTGCGGCTCGACGCTGCCGGCGCGGCGCACCGCGGCAGCGAGCACGACGCCCGCGGTGTAGCCGGCGGCGGCGAGAGGGCCGGGCGGCGCCGACCATTTGGCGGTGAATGCTTTCACGAACTCGGCGTTGCCCGCGGTCGAGAAGCGCGGATCGTAGTCTTTCGAGCCGAGGACGAATTCGGCGTCCTGCCCGACGAGCTTGATGAAGCGCGGTTCTACGGCAGCGCGCGCATAGACCAGCTTTGGGACGTAGCCCTGCTTCTTCAGGATCTTCACCAGCTCGGCAGCGTCGCGCGCCTCGCCGAATGCGATCCAGCCGTCGGCATTCACCTGCATCGCCTGGTAAAGCAGCGGCAGGAAATCATCCGTGCGGCCGGAGTAGATTGCGAGCGCCACGCTGGTGAAGCCGAGCGCGCGGGCCTGCGTTTGCGCCGCCTCGGCCATGTCGCGCGAGGCGGCATCGTCGCGCGCCGCGATGTAAAGCGACTCGACGCCGGCCCCGCGTGAGGCCCAAAGCGCGCCGTCCGCGTACGCGGCGTACGGCGGCAGCGTCTGGAACACGTACTGCGGCTGGCGCTTGTGAACCTCGCTCGAGGGCCCCGCTGCATTCAGCAGCACGCGGCGGCCGCGCTCGGCCTCCGCCGCAGCCGTCAACGTCGCCGCCGAGCCGTACGGGCCGATCAGCACCTGCACGCCGTCGCGGATCAGCTCGGCGTACGCCTCGCCGGCGCGTACTGCTTCCGATCCGTCGTCCTTGAAGCGCAGCTCCACGCGCCGCCCGAGCAACCCGCCGGCGGCATTG
>DASQIG010000216.1:0-2393 GCA_035631735.1 Burkholderiales bacterium
GCGGGCGACCAGCGCTTCTCGGCGACGGTGCGCTTTCCCGACGGCCGCGAGGCGAGCTTTGACGTCGCCGGCGACGAGATCTACGTCGACGCGCACATCCTCAAGTGGCGGCCGCTCGCCAACGTGCTGGGCCTGCACACCGAGTACGAGCTCGCCCGCCTCGCCGGCCGCTACCGTGATATCGATGCCGAGCGCCGCGCCCTGCGCACCGTGTACCCGCTCGGCACCGAGCGGCCGCTCGACCTGTTCAGCTTGCGCCAGCGCCATACGTTCCTCGCGCCGCTCGTCGATGCGCAGTATGGGTCGGCCACCTTCGTGCCGGTGACCGGGCGCGCCGAGCTCGAAGTGCGCGTCTCGACGACGGGACTCCTCATGCGTAATGTGAGCGCGGCAAAATAGCGTCGTGGAAGCGATCAAGGACCCAAGCCACCTGTACGAGGTCGAGCGCCGCGCCGAGCACGCCGCGCGCCCGGGATTCCGCATCACCGAGCTGCAGCTCTCGCCGACGCAGAAGGTGCCCTGGCACTACCACAGCAAGGTCGCCGACACGTTCTACGTGCTGGCCGGCAGCGTGCGCATCTTTCTGCGCGAGCCGAAGGAGGAAGTGCGCCTTGCGCCCGGCGACAGCTATCGCGTGCCGCCGCGCCGCCCCCACCTGGTGACCAACGGCGGCAGCACGTCGGCGACCTTTCTCGTGCTGCAAGGCATCGGCGAGTACGATTTCGTGCCGCTGCATGGTGCCTGAAGGCTATCAACCGCTTTTCCGCACCAGCCCGTACGTCGAGCTGATCGGCCCGCTGTACTCGCGCGGTGAAGGCGCCGCGCTGCAGATCGGCCTGCGCGCCGAGCGCAAGCACTGCAACCAGCGCGGCACGGTCCACGGCGGCATCCTCGCCACGCTCGCCGACATCGCGCTCGGCTACGCCATGGCGTTCGCGACCACGCCGCCCGCCAATCTGGTGACAGCGAACCTGAGCCTCGATTTCGCCGGCGCCGCCCGCGAAGGCGAGTGGCTCGAAACGCGCGTCGACATCCAGAAGCAGGGCAGCCGCCTCGCCTTCGGCAACTGCTACATCACGCGGGACGGGGAACGCATCGTGCGCGCAAGCGCCGTATTCCTCGTCGCCGGCACGCTCGCGGAAGCCTGAGGCCGTGGCTCGCATCCCGCAGTGGGTGATCTTCTTCTGGCCTTATCTGCTCTCGGCGCTGGTGGTGCTGCTGTGGCTCGCGCTGCTCTGGCGGCGCATCGACCAGAAGCTCGAATTCGTGATCGTCGCGTTCGTCACCTGCGCCGTGGCGAACATGGCGATCGAATTCGTCTGCGCCTACCTCGTGCCGCTCGACGTCGCGGGCACGCCGCCACCCGACATCCGCAACGTGCGCCTGCGCTTCCTCATCACCGCCGCGGTGCAGGCGCCGGTCGCGCTGGTCCTCGCCTACTACGTCGCCGCCCGCACGCGCGTCGATCGCTGGCAGCAACCCTGAAAAGGGATCAGAGCAATTTTCCTGAAACAAATTGCGCGTCAGCGCAGGAGCTTTTGTTTCGCGCCCCGAGCCTGAACCGATGATCATTCGCACCGGTTTCTGCGGAAATTGCGCCTGCGCAAGCAGCGTCATGCGTACTGCTTGAGCCGGAAAATGCGCGCCGCGTTGCCGCCGAGGATCTTGGCCTTGTCTTCCGCCGGCAGCGGCAGGCCCTCGACGACGCTGGTGTCGTCGCCGATCAGCGGATCGTCCGAGCCGAACAGCAGGCGATCGGCGCCGACAATGCCGTGCGCCATCATCAGCGCCGGCGCATAGAACGACGCCGTGTCGTAGTACAGGCGCTTGGCGTACTCGCTCGGCGGACGATTGATGTGCTTGCGACAGTCGGGAAACAGGCGATAGCCGTTATCGAGGCGCTGCAGCAGCATGAGGAGCGCGCCGCCGGTGTGCGCCATGAGGTACGGAAAGTTCGGATAGCGCTCGAACACGCCGGAATAGATGAGCCGTGCCGCCGCCATCGTGGTGTCGAAGATGAAGCCGACGCGCAGCGGGAGCTCGAACTCTTCCTGCTGCAGGTTCGGCGGGAACATCGGGTGCTCGAACACCGGCAGCCGCAGCTGGTCGAGCCTCGCCCACACCGGCTCGAAGCGCGCGTCGTTCACCGGCACGCCGCCGACGTTCGAGCCGATCATCACCCCGTGCAGCCTCAGCTCGCCGACGATGCGGTCGATTTCGTCTAGCGACGCGCCGACATCGGCGAGCGGCAGGCTGCCCACCCCGGCGAAGCGGTCCGGGTGCGCACGCACCATGGCCGCGGTGGCGTCGTTCATCAGGCGCGCGATCTCGACCTGCCGCGCGCCCTGCCAGTCGTACACGTTCGGCGAGGAGAGCGACAGCACGCGCATGTC
>DASQIG010000217.1:0-4715 GCA_035631735.1 Burkholderiales bacterium
GGCTATGCCACGGCGGTGTGGCCGCCGTCCGGCATCGCGCTCGCTGCGCTGCTGCTGTGGCGCCGGAGCCTGTGGCCCGGCATCTGGATTGGCAGCTTCGCCGCCAACATCACCATCGAGGGCGCCTGGCTCTCGGCAGCGGTCATTGCCACGGGAAGCAGCCTGCAGGCATATGCAATCGCCACGCTCGTGCGCCGGCAGATAGGCGTGCCGCGGCGCCTCGAGCGGGTGCAGCAGGTCGTCGGCTTCGTGGCCCTGGTGGCGGTGGGCGCCGTCATCGCGCCGACGTTCGCCCTGGTGCCGCTCGCGGCGCTCAAGCCGCTGCCCGTGGCCGAGCTCGCCGCGAACTGGTGGACCTGGTGGCAGGGCGACGCCTGCGGGATGCTCATCGTCGCGCCGCTGATCCTCAGCTGGACCGTGCCGGGCATCGCCTGGACGCGCGGCAAGATCGTCGAAGCCGTGGTGTTCGTGGCGCTCCTCGCGCTCGCGGGCGCGGTGGTTTTCACGGGTGGCCCGGGGCGCACGTTCGTCCTCATGCCTTTCATCCTGTGGGCCGGTTTCCGCTTCGGCCAGCGCGAAGTCACCACCACGAGCGCGGTGATCTGCGCCATGGCGCTCTGGTTCACGCTGCGCGAGGAGCTCGGCCCGTTCGCCGCGCCGAACAACGAAGGGTTGCTGCTGCTGGTCGTGTTTGTGAGCACGGTGGGGGTGACCGGGTTGATGCTCTGTGCGCTGCTCGCCCAGCTGCACGCCGCGCGCGAGGAGCTCGAGACGCGGGTCGAGGAGCGCACGCGCGCGCTTGCGGAAACCGAAGGGCGCTTCCGCCTGATGGTGGAGAGCGTGGTCGACTACGCGATCTACGTGCTGGACGCGCAGGGGCGCGTGGCGAGCTGGAACGCGGGCGCCGAGCGCATCAAGGGCTACCGCGCCGACGAGATCATCGGCCAGCCTTTCTCGCGCTTCTACCTGCCGGAGGACATCGCCGCCGGCAAGCCGGCCCGCGACTTGGAGCTGGCGGCGCGCGAGGGCCGCGTCGCCGAGGAGGGGTGGCGCGTGCGCAAGGACGGCCCGATCTTCTGGGCGAGCGTGCTGCTGAGCGCGGTGCGCGACGACGGCGGGAAACTCATCGGCTTCACCAAGGTGACGCGTGATCTGACGGAAAAAAAGCGCGTCGAGGCCGAGCTGGTGCGCGCCAAGACGGAGGCCGAGCGCGCCAACGAATCGAAGTCGCAGTTCCTCGCCAACATGTCGCATGAGCTGCGAACGCCGCTCAATAGCCTTCTGATTCTTGCCGGGCTCCTGGCCGACAATGCCGGCGGCCGGCTCGATCCCAAGCAGGTGCGCTTCGCGCAGACCATCTACGCCTCGGGAATGGATCTGCTCGGGCTGATCAACGATCTGCTCGACCTCGCGAAGATCGAGGCCGGCGCGCTGACCGCGCTGCACATGGCGCCGACGCGCCTTGCCGACCTGCGCGACGACGTGGAGCGCACCTTCCGCGAGATGGCGCGCGAGAAGCAGCTCGAGTTCGCGATCGAGCTGGCGCCCGGCCTGCCCGAGACCATCCGCACGGACGCCACGCGCGTCAAGCAGGTGCTGAAGAACCTGCTCGCCAACGCCTTCAAGTTCACGCGCCAAGGGAGCGTCCGCGTGCGCATCGCCCCGTATGGCCTGAAAGCGGTAGCCTTCGCGGTCATCGACACCGGCATCGGCATTGCGGGCGACAAGCAGCGCCTGATCTTCGAGGCGTTCCAGCAGGCCGACGGCTCGACCAGCCGCCAGTACGGCGGCACGGGCCTCGGACTTTCGATCAGCCGCGAGCTGACGCAGCTGCTCGGCGGCGAGCTCGAGGTCGCGAGCGAGCCCGGCAAGGGCAGCACCTTTACGCTGATCCTGCCGCTGGCCGACGAGCGCGCCGCCGCCTCGGTCAGGTGACCTGTAAAAGATTTACCAGCGGATGAGCCGCGCGCGGCTGCCGGCGAGCTCGAGATAGCCGCCGCGGCCATACCAGTCGGGCAGCACCCAGCGCTCGCAGCGCCGGCCCTCTAGCTGGAGCGCGTGTCGTCCCGGCCGGTGCGTGTGGCCGTGGATCAGGCGCGCGACGCCGTGTCGGCGCAACGCTTCGCGAACCGCATCCTCGTTGACGTCCATGATCTCGGCCGGCTTCGCCTGGATCACTTCCTTGCTCTTGTCCCGCAGCCCCTGCACGGTTGCGCGCCGCTCGGCGAGCGGTTTAGCGAGGAACTCGCGCTGCCACTCGGCCGAGCGCGCGGTGCGCCGCCACGCCTGGTAGTCGTGATCATCGGTACATAGCGTGTCGCCATGCATCAGCAGCGTGCCGTCAATGACCGTGGGATCGGCGAGTAATTGCGCGCCGCTCGCGCGGCAGAACGCGTCACCGAGCAGGAAGTCGCGATTGCCGTGCATCAGGCGCACCTGGGTGCCGGCGTCGCTCGCGCGCCGCAGGCAACCGGCCATCACGGCATTGAACGGCCTCTCGAGATCCTCGTCGCCGATCCAGTACTCGAAGAGATCGCCGAGCACGTACAGCGCATCGGCGCCGGCCGCCTCTTCCTCCAGGAACCGAAAGAACCGCTCGTTCGCGTGCGGACGATCTTCGCTTAAGTGAAGATCGGAGATGAAGAGCGATGGCAAAGACGATTAGCAGCAGGTAGAGCCGGCGTCTACTTCTTTGGCTCCACGACCGTGGCCGATTCGATCGCCACCGGCTTGACCGGCACGTTCTGATGCGTGCCGCGATTGCCGGTCGGGACATTGACGATCTTGTTGACCACGTCCATGCCGCCGACCACCTTGCCGAACACCGTGTAGCCGTAACCGTCCTGCCCGGGGTAGTTGAGGAAGTCGTTGTTCTTGACGTTGATGAAGAATTGCGCCGTCGCGGAATTCGGATCGTTGGTGCGCGCCATTGCGAGCGTGCCGGCATTGTTCTTCAGGCCATTTTTCGACTCGCTCGGAATCGGAGGGCGCGTCTGCTTCTGGTTCATCTCGGCGGTCATGCCGCCGCCCTGGACCATGAACCCCGGAATGACGCGATGAAAGATGGTGCCGTTGTAGTGACCGTCCTTCACGTACTGCAGAAAATTCTCCACCGTCTTCGGCGCCTTGGCCGGGTAGAGCTCCAGGCGAATGGTGCCGAGGCTGGTGCGCAGATCGACTTGCGGATCGGCGGCGAGCGCGCCGGCCGGCACGATGGCCGCGGCCGACAGCGCGAAGAGGTGGCGCAGCTTCATGCGGGTCCTTCGTAGATGATTTTCCAGGCGCCGGCTTCCTTCGCCCAGTACTGGCGCTTCTTGATCACGTTCGAAAGGCCGTTGGAGCGGTAGTCCTGTACGAACGTCACCACGACCACGTCGCGCTCGCGCGGGTAGCGCAGCATGCTGATGCGCGCGAGGCCGACCTTGATCCACGCCTTCGCGGCGTTCACCTTGCGCTTGTGCTCGGACCAGGACGCGAGATCCTGTCCCGGTGCGGCGAAGCGCTCCGAGTAATGCGTGAGATAGCGCTCGGTGTCGCGGCTCTGCCAGTCGGCGCGCCACTGCTCGAGCGCCGCGGCAAGCGACGCGCGCTCCGCTTCCAGCGCCTTGGAATCACTCCATTCCACTTCGTCGGCGATGATCACCGGTGTAAGACCGATCTCGAGCTGCCGTCCAAGCAGGACGAGATCCGGATTCGCGAGCACGATGCAGCCGTCGCTCGCGCGCGGCGGGCGGCTGTAGACGTCCGCAGGCACACCATGCAGCCAGATGCCGTGGCCGTTGCGGCCCTGCCGGCGGTCCCACTCGTTCGGGTAGTTGATCGGAAAGGCCCCGGCGCCGTAGAAGTCGGTGAGCTTCTTGCGCGGCAGGTTGGCCGTCACGTGGTAGACGCCGATCGGCGTCTTCTGGTCGCCCTCGCGCGTCTTCTCGATGCCGTTCTTGCCGAGCGTGACGTAATAGTCCGCGACGAGGCGCGGCTTGCCGCCGTCGTTTGCGTACACGTAGAGGCGCGAGCGCCGCGAGTCGACGACCAGCGCGTGCTTCTGCTCGGGGTTGAGCTGCAGCACGTAGCGCGGCAGCAGGTCCTCGCCGGGCCGCTCGCGCTGCGCGCGCAGCCGCGCGAGCGCTTCCTCGCGCAGGCCTTCGACGCGCTCCTGCGGCACGGTCTTCACCACGTTGCCGAAGGTCTCGAGCGGTCGCGCGCGGGCGAGCAGCAGATCGCCGCGCACGAGATACGCCAGGCGGAAGTTGGGATAGGCGGCGAGCAGCGCATCGACGCGCTTCAGCGCCACGTCGAGCTGGTTCGCCTCGATCGCCTCGAACACCGCGGACAGCTTGTCCTCCGGTGTAGCGGCGCACGCAGCCCAGCTCAGCGCCGCCGCGGCGAGCGCCATCGAAAATCGCTTCACTTGCCTGCCTTTTCTTCGCGTATCAGCCACCGGCCATCCGCCTTCACCAGCTCCAGGGTCTTGCGGTTCTGGCTCTTGAGCTTGTCGGAGCGGTAAGTCTGCCGGAAGCTGACGCTCGCCTGGTCGGGCGAGCGCATGGTCACCTTGGGCGATTCGATGCCGAGCTCGATCGATTTCGCGCCGCTGATGCGCTCGCGCCGGGTCTTTTCCCAGGCCTCGCGGGCCTCGCCGCCCGGGGTCTTGAAGTCCTTGGCGTAGTGGCCGAGGTAGGCGTCGACGTCCTGCTTGGCCCAGGCCTGCGCCCAGC
>DASQIG010000218.1:0-4429 GCA_035631735.1 Burkholderiales bacterium
AATTCAAATCCGGGGGAGATGTGCTGATCGTCGGGCCGGCCGAGGCAGCGCTCGACTGGGCCGAGCGCCTCGCGGCGCAGCTCCAGGTGAGCGTGCTCATCACCGGCAAAGGCGGCGAGCTGCCGCTCGAGCGCAAGTACCCGGTCTGGTCCGGCCGGGTGATCAAGCTCACCGGCTGGCTGGGGGCATTCAGCGTTGAATGGCGCCAGGAAAATCCGATCGACCTCGAGGTTTGCACGCGCTGCAACGCGTGCGTGCGCGCCTGCCCGGAGAACGCGATCGGCTACGACTACCAGGTGGACATGGACCGCTGCAAGGCGCATCGCCAATGCGTAGCGGCATGCGAGGCGATCGGCGCCATCGACTTCGCGCGGGCGGAGACGGCGCGCAGCGAGCGATTCGACCTGGTGCTGGATCTGTCGCGCGAGCCGCATATCCGCCTGCACCAGCTGCCGCAGGGTTACCTCGCGCCGGGCGCCGATCCGCTCGAGCAGGCGCTCGCAGCGCGCGAGCTGGTCGCGCTGGTGGGCGAGTTCGAGAAGCCCCGATTCTTCCGCTACCGGGAGAAGATCTGCGCGCATAGCCGCTCGGCGAAGGAGGGCTGCAACGCCTGCCTCGAGGTCTGCTCGAGCGGCGCGATCCGCCCCGACGGCGACTACGTCAAGGTGGAGCCGCATCTCTGCGCCGGCTGCGGCGGCTGCGCCACCGTGTGCCCCTCGGGCGCGATGACCTATGCGTATCCGACGGTGGCGGATCTCGGCATGCGCCTGAAGACGCTGCTCGCCACGTATCGCGAGGCGGGCGGGAAAGATGCGTGCATCCTGTTTCACGATGCGAGCGAAGGCCGGGCGGCGGTGCTGGCGCATGGCAGGCACCATGGTTTTCCGGCGCGTGTCATTCCGTTCGAATGCTTCCACGTTGCAGCCATCGGATTGGACGTGGTGCTCGGCGTCATCGCCTACGGCGCGAGCCAGGTGCGCATCCTCGTGACGGACAAAGTGGCCGACAGCTACATCGCGGCGCTCGAGCGGCAGCTCGGCTATGCGCAGACGATCCTCAGCGCGCTCGGCTACGGCGGCGCGCATGTCGGCGTGTTGCGCACGCTGGACGCGGTAGCCGCGCTTGCGCCCGCGGCGATGGTGGCGAAGCCGGCAAGCTTCAACCTCTCGGCGGAAAAGCGCACCACGCTGGATTTCGCCATCGAACACCTGGCGAAGCACGCGCCGGAGCCCAAGGCGGAGATTGCGTTGCCCGCGGGCGCGCCCTACGGCGCGATCACGGTCAACAAGGACCGGTGCACGCTTTGCAAGGCCTGCATCGGCGCCTGCCCGGAGGCGGCGCTGCTCGATTCGCCGGACGCGCCGCGGCTGCGCTTCATCGAGGCGAACTGCGTGCAGTGCGGCCTGTGCGCCAATACCTGCCCGGAAGACGCGATCCGCCTGGTGCCGCGGCTCACCATCGGCCCGCAGGCGAAGCAGCCGGTGACGTTGAACGAGGCGCAGCCCTTCAATTGCGTGCGCTGCGGCAAGCCGTTCGGCACGAAGCAGCTCGTCGACAACATGCTCGGCAAGCTCGCGGGGCACTCGATGTACGCCGGCGCGGGGGCGCTCAGGCGCCTGCAGATGTGCGGCGACTGCCGCGTCATCGACATGATGGAGAACAAGCCGGAAGCGAGCATCTTCGACGTCCCCAAATGAGCGAGCCGCTCCAGTTCGTTGCGCCCGAGGAGCAGGCGAGGGCGAATTTCTACGGGCTGCTCGCGCGGCTCTTCTATGCGCCGCCGGACGCGAGCTTCCTCAAGGCGCTGGCGATGGCGGATGAGCTCGACGCCGAGGGCGAGACGCTCGCCGCGCGCTGGCGCGAGCTGATGGCGGCCGCCGCGGCGACCGAAGCCGAAGCGGTGCGCGAGGAATACGACGAAGCATTCGTCGGCACCGGAAAGGCGCCGGTGACGCTCTATGCGTGCGCCTATTCCATCCGCTACACGAACGAGACGCCGCTTTCCGAGCTGCGCAGTGACCTCGCGGCGCTCGGGCTCACGCGGCGCGAGCAGGCCGGCGAACCTGAAGACCACATCGCCGCGCTCTGCGACACGATGCGCCACCTAATTGCCGAGCAGCGGCCCCTCGAGGAGCAGCAGCGCTTCTTCGCGCGCTGGATCCGGCCGAGCCACGAAGCATTGTGCAGCGCAATAGAGGCCAGCGAGCGCACCTCGTTTTATCGCCACGTCGCTCGAATGGCGAAAACGTTTTTTTCATTGGAGCAGGCGGCTTTTGAAATGCTCTAGAATCGTTCGCGCATAACTAGATACACGGAGGATTACATGAGCGAGCGCACGCAGCGACTCAGCCGGCGCAACTTCCTAACGACGTTGGGTGCCGGCGGCGCGGCGACCGCAGCGGCGATCGTGGCAAGCAAGTCACCTTCCTCCAAACCTCCTGCAGCGACTGACAAGCGTGCGACGCGCGGCTATCAAGCGAGCGCGCACGTCAACAACTACTACCGCACCGCCAAGGTCTGAGGAGACCGCCATGCTGTTGACTCGCAAAGCGACGGCGAGCGCGGCGCAGCAGCCGCGCGCCGTTAATTCCCGTTTGGCGCGTGGCTTGTCCGGGGTGCTGGCGAAGACGATGGATCGCCGCACGTTCCTGAAGCGCTCGGGCATCGGTGTGGGCGCAGGCGCCGTGGCGACACAACTGCCGTTCAACATCATCGAGAGCGCCGAGGCGAAGGCCGAGAGCGGCAAGCTCGAGGTGAAGCGAACGGTGTGCACGCACTGCTCGGTCGGCTGCTCGATCGACGCGGTGACAGAGAACGGCATCTGGGTGCGGCAGGAGCCGGTGTTCGACTCGCCGCTGAATCTCGGCGCGCACTGCGCGAAGGGCGCTTCGGTGCGCGAGCACGGCATGACGCAGGACTCCCACCGCCTCAAGTACCCGATGAAGCTCGCCGGCGGCAAGTGGCAGCGCATCAGCTGGGACCAGGCGTACGACGAGATCTCGAAGAAGCTGCTCGACATCCGCAAGGAAAGCGGGCCCGACGCGCTGTTCATCGTCGGCTCTTCCAAGCACAACAACGAGCAGGCGGAGCTGCTGTGCAAGTGGGTGCGCCTCTGGGGCACCAACAACACCGACCACCAGGCGCGCATCTGCCACTCGACCACGGTCGCGGGCGTCGCTCAGACCTGGGGCTACGGGGCGATGACCAACTCGTACAACGACGAGCAGAACGCCAAATCGCTGCTGTTCTTCGGCTCGAACGCCGCCGAGGCGCACCCGGTGTCGATGCTGCACACGCTGCACGCCAAGGAGAACGGCTGCAAGGTGATCGTCGCCGATCCGCGCTTCACGCGCACCGCCGCCAAGGCCGACATGTACGTGCGCACGCGTTCCGGCGGCGATATCGGCTTCCTCTTCGGCGTGCTCTACCACGTGTTCAAGAACGGCTGGGAGGACAAGGAGTACATCCGCAAGCGCGTCTACGGCATGGACCAGGTGCGCGAGGAAGTGATGAAGAAGTGGACGCCCGACAAGGTCACGGATGTCACCGGCGTGCCCGAGGAACAAGTGTTCGAGGTGGCCAAAATCCTGGCGGAAAACCGCCCGGGCTTCATCATCTGGGCGATGGGCCAGACGCAGCATACGAACGCCAACGCGATCGTGCGCGCCTCGAACATCCTGATGCTCGCGCTCGGCAACGTCGGTCGTTCCGGCGGCGGCTGCAACATCTATCGCGGCCACGACAACGTGCAGGGCGCTACCGACATCGGCCCGAACCCGGACACGCTGCCCGGTTACTACCCGGTGGCGGTGCCGGGCTCGTGGTCGCACTGGGCAAGCGTGTGGAACGTCGATCTCGAGTGGCTGAAGAAGCGCTACGCGTCCGAAGCGCTGATGGCGAAGCCCGGCATGACGGTGTCGCGCTGGATCGACGGCGTACTCGAGAAGAACGACGCCATCGATCAGGATCCCAACCTGCGCGCGATCTTCTATTGGGGCCATGCGCCCAATTCGCAGACGCGCGGCCTCGAGATGCTGGAGGCGATGAAGAAGCTCGACCTGATGGTCGTGATGGATCCGTATCCGTCGGCGAGCGCGGCGATGTTCGCCAAGGTGCGCCAGGACGGCGCCTACCTGCTGCCGGCCGCGACGCAGTTCGAGACCGAGGGCTCGGTGACGGCGTCGAACCGCTCGCTGCAGTGGCGCGAGAAGGTGATCGACCCGCTGTTCGAGTCGCGCACCGACCAGATGATCATGTACGAACTGGCGCAGAAGCTCGGCTTCGCCGACCAGTTGCTCGGCATCAAGGACGGCAAGCAGAACCTGCGCCTGATCAAAGTGAAAGGCCGCGACGAGCCGTCGATGGAGGACGTGCTCCGCAACGAAATCAACAAGGGCGCCTGGACCATCGGCTACACCGGCCAGTCGCC
>DASQIG010000219.1:0-8943 GCA_035631735.1 Burkholderiales bacterium
AAGCCTTTCGTCGAGGTTGGGCAGGCGGTTAAGGAGGGCGACACGATCTGCATCATCGAGGCAATGAAGCTGATGAACGAGATCGAGGCCGATGCTTCCGGAACCGTGAAGGCGATCCTCGTCGAGAACGGCCAGCCGGTCGAATACGGCCAGCCGCTTTTCATCCTAGCCTAGTGTTCGAAAAGATCCTGATCGCCAACCGGGGCGAGATCGCGCTCCGCATTCAACGCGCCTGCCGCGAGATGGGGATCCGTACGGTGGTGGTGCACTCGGAAGCCGATACCGAGGCAAAGTACGTGAAGCTGGCCGACGAGTCGGTATGTATCGGGCCGCCGCCAGCGGCCTCAAGCTACCTGAACATCCCGGCGATCATCAGCGCGGCCGAAGTCACCGACGCCGAGGCCATTCATCCCGGGTACGGCTTCCTGGCAGAGAACGCCGACTTCGCCGAGAAGGTGGAGCGCTCGGGCTTCGTCTTCATCGGGCCGCGGCCGGAGAACATTCGGCTGATGGGCGACAAGGTGAGCGCCAAGCAGGCAATGGCGAAAGCAGGCGTGCCGACAGTCCCGGGGTCGGAGGGCGCCTTGCCCGAGGACCAAAAGGAGATTGTGCGCATCGCGCGCAAGGTCGGCTACCCGGTGATCATCAAGGCCGCCGGCGGCGGCGGTGGGCGCGGCATGCGCGTCGTGCACACCGAGGCGGCACTCCTCAACGCCGTGAACATGACCCGCAGCGAGGCCCAGGCGGCCTTCGCCAATCCGGTCATCTATCTGGAAAAGTACCTCGAGCGCCCGCGTCATATCGAGATCCAGGTGCTCGCCGACGCGCATAAGAACGCCATCCATCTGGGCGAGCGTGACTGCTCGTTGCAGCGCCGCCATCAAAAGGTGATGGAAGAGGCGCCGGCGCCGGAGTTGTCGCCCAAGCAGCGCGATCGCATCGGCGAGCGCTGCGTCGATGCCTGCCGCCGGATCGGCTACCGGGGCGCGGGGACATTCGAGTTCCTGTTCGAGGACGGCGAGTTCTACTTCATCGAGATGAACACGCGCATTCAGGTAGAGCACCCGGTGACCGAGATGATCAGCGGCGTGGACTTGGTGCAGGAGCAGATCCGGGTGGCGGCGGGCGAAAAGCTGCGGTTTCGGCAGAAGGACATTGTGCTGCGCGGCCATGCGATCGAGTGCCGGATCAACGCCGAGGATCCGCACCGCTTCACGCCCTCGCCGGGAAAGATCACTTCCTATCATCCGCCCGGCGGGCCTGGAATCCGCGTCGATTCGCACGTCTATCAGGGCTACAGCGTGCCGCCCTATTACGACTCGATGGTCGGCAAGGTGATCGCCTACGGCGCTAGCCGCGAGCAGGCGATCGCGCGCATGCGCATTGCGCTTTCGGAAATGGTCGTCGAGGGCATCCAGACAAATATCGCGCTGCATCGGGAGCTCTTGAGTGACTCCCGCGTGCTGCGCGGGGGCGTGTCGATCCACTATCTCGAGCAGAAGCTCGCGCAGGAGCAGACCAAGAAGAAGTGATGCCGTTGCTCGCGCTGCGGGTCCGGGTCCCACAGCAGGCAGCCGACGCGTTGAGCGACGCGCTGCTCGAGCAAGGCGCGCAATCCGTGAGCATCGAAGCGCTCGACGATCCCGAGGTCTGGCTGAGCGCGATCTTCACCGGCAGCGCGAACCCCGCGCATGCGCTTGAAGAGGCGCTCGCGTACTGCGGCGCGCGCGCCGCTGGCCGGTGCACCGTGCGCGCCCTCGAAGACCGGGACTGGGCGCGCCGCAGCCAGGCGCATTTCGCGCCGCTGCGAATTGGCCGGCTGTGGATTGGCGCGAGCTGGCACGTGGCGCCGGCCGATTGCGTCTGTGTGCGCCTCGATCCAGGGCTTGCCTTCGGCACGGGAAGCCATGCCAGCACGCGGCTGGTGCTCGCCTATCTGGATCGCGTAGTGCGCGGCGGGGAAGCGGTTCTGGATTACGGCTGCGGCTCCGGAATCCTTGCGATTGCGGCGGCGAAGCTCGGCGCGGCACGCATCGATGCGGTGGACAACGATCCGATCGCCCTCGAGGTTGCACGCGACAATGCGCGCGGCAACGCCGTCGAATTGCGTGTTTTTGCCCCGGAGGCACAGCCGCCGGACCGCTATGATCTCGTCGTGGCAAACATTCTTGCGCGGCCGCTAACCGAGCTCGCGCCGCGCCTGGCAGGACATGCGCAGCGCGGCGCGGCCATTGCGCTGAGCGGCCTGCTTGCGTCGCAGGCCGAGGAGGTGCAGCGCGCCTATGCCACGACGTTCGAACTGGGTATCACGGCGCGCGCAGAGGACTGGGTATTGCTGTCCGGAGTGCGGCGATGAGCCTCGTGACGCGCTGCCCGATCTGCGGCACCGCCTTTCGCGTACAGAGCTCGCAGCTTGCAGCGCAAGCCGGAACGGTCCGCTGCGGCAAATGCGGTGGCGTGTTCAACGGCGTGGCGGCGCTGGTGGAGGAGGGCGACGATCGGATTGCGCTCGAGCCATCGCCGCAGCTCGGGCTGTTTGATCCTGGGCGTCAGGTGCCGCTTTCCGCCGCGCCCTCGGGTGCACAGGGCCTGCCCGAGTTCCTTGCGCCGGAGCAGAGCCCGCGGCGCGCGAGGTGGTTATGGGCGCTCGCCGTACTGCTCTGCGCGCTGTCGCTCGCAGCGCAGTTCGCTTACCGTTTTCGCGCCGAGCTGGCCGCGTCATACCCGACGGCGCGCGAGACATTCGTCGCGCTCTGCCGGTCGTTGGGCTGCGATGTACCGCTGCCGCGCCACCCGGAGCTCATGAGCATCGATGCCTCGGAGCTACAGGCCGACACGCGGCGCGACGGGCTCATCATCCTCACTGCCTTGATCCGCAACCGCGCGCGCTTTGCGCAGGACTATCCGGCGCTCGAGCTCACGCTGACCGACGAGAACGACCGGCCGGTGCTGCGGCGAGTGCTCGCGCCGCGCGATTACCTCGAGGCGCCGCGCAGCACCGAGCTGATGCGCCAGGGCATTTCCGGAGGCAGTGAAGCGGCGCTGCGTGTGTATCTCGATACGAGCCGCACGCGCGCCATCGGTTATCGGCTTTACCTCTTCTATCCGCTATGAGCACGCTTATCACCGGCTCGATTGCCTACGACACGATCATGGTGTTCCCGGATCGCTTCCGCAACCATCTGCTGGTCGATCAGCTGCACATCCTCAACGTGTGCTTCCTGACGCCGCAGATGCGTCGCGAGTTCGGCGGCACGGCGGGGAACATCGCGTACAACCTGAAGCTGCTCGGCGAGGCCCCGCTGGTGATGGCCACCGTGGGAGAGGACAGCGCTCCGTATCTTGAGCGGCTGCGGCGCCTGGGCATCAGCACCGCGCAGCTCAAGCAGATTCCGGGGCAGTTCACCGCGCAGGCTTTCATCACCACGGACCTCGACGACAACCAGATCACCGCCTTCCATCCAGGCGCGATGAATTTCGCGCACCAGAATCACATCACCAGCGAGCTCGGCGCGCGCCTCGCGATCATTGCCCCCGATGGCAAGGAGGGCATGCTGCAGCACGCGCGCGAGTGTGCCGAGCACGGCATCGACACGATGTTCGACCCGGGACAGGGGCTGCCGATGTTCTCAGGACAGGAGCTCGGTGGCTTCCTGCGGCTTGCGCGCTACGTGGCCGTGAACGACTACGAGGGCAAGCTGCTCGAGGAACGGACCGGCCGCAAGCTTGAGGAAATTGCACGAGGCGTGCAGGCGCTCATCTATACGCAGGGCGCCAAAGGCTCCGTAATCATCGCCAGCGGTAAACGCCACGACATTCCGTGCGTTGAAGCAGAAGCGGTGGTCGATCCTACCGGTTGCGGCGATGCGTATCGCGCAGGCCTCCTATATGGCATTGCGCACGGCTGGGACTGGCCGAGCGCAGGTAAACTAGCGTCATTGATGGGAGCGATCAAGGTCGCTCAGCGCGGTGCGCAGAATCATGCGCCTTCGCGCGACGAGATCGAGGCGCGGTTCCGCCGTGCCTTTGGCTACTCCCCGTGGAAGGGATAACGATGAAGACGAGCATCTTTACAGTCGCGCTCGCAGCGGCGCTTGCCGGCTGCATCACGCATGAATCAGCGAATGTCTATGGCAAGCACGAGGCGGGCCGCGAGCAAACGGTGCGCATGGCCACCGTCGACTCCGTACGCAAGGTGACGCTGGAAGGCAGCCAGTCGGGCGTTGGCGCGGCCGCTGGCGGCGCCGTGGGCGGCATCAGCGGCAGCCAGGTTGGTCACGGGGCGGGCTCGAGCGTCGCGGCGGTGATCGGCGCCGTGGCCGGTGGCGCCGCTGGCAACGCGCTCGAAAGCAAGGCGACGAGCCATGACGCGCTCGAAATCACGGTGAAGCTCGACAGCGGCGAGATGCGCGCCATCGTGCAGGAGGCCGACCAGCAGTTCAGCCCGGGCCAGCGCGTGCGACTGCTGAGCTCGGGCGGCGTAACGCGCGTTACGCCTAACTGAACTCGCGGCGGATCGCCGCGGCGTATTCGGCGAGCGTCTCGCGCGGCGGATTCTTCGCCGGCCAGCTGAGCATCATGCCGTCGCCTTCATGGCGCGGCAGGAGGTGCATGTGGTAGTGGAACACCGTCTGCCACGCCGCTTTGCCGTTCGCCTGATAGACCGATAGCCCCTGCGGTCGGAAGGCCGCGCGGATTGCGCGCGCCACACGCGCCGCTGTGCGCAGCAGGGCGCCCGCCTGCGCGTCGTCCAGCTCGTAGAGGTTCTCCACGTGCGCCTTGGCCGCCACCAGCACGTGGCCCGGATTAACTTGGCCCGCGTCCATAAACGCGATCGTGCGCTCGTCCTCGTAGACGACGGCAGCCGGAATCTCCCTCGCAACAATCCGGCAGAACACGCAATTGCTCATCATTCTCCTCCGCTCGCGCGTCGCCGGCAGCGGACCTGGTGGATGCTGCGGTCCTCAAGCCGCAGCGCCGTCAGGCTGCCGCCCCATACGCAGCCACTATCGAGCGCAGCAAGGCGCGCTGTCAACTTCAGGCCGAGAGCCGACCAGTGCCCGCAAATGATCGTCGGTTCACGCGGCGCCCGCCATTCGAACCAGGGCCGATAGCCGCGCGGCGGCTTGGTGCCTTTGGCGCGAAAGTCCATCTTGCCTTGGCGCGTGCAGAAGCGCATCCGCGTCATCGCGTTGACGATAACGCGCAGCCGGTCCCAACCCGCGAGCGCGTCGTTCCACTGCGCGGGCTCGCTGCCATACATATTGGCGAGGAACTCGCGATAATCCGGCGACGCGAGCGCCTGCTGCACTTCACGCGCAAGTTCCAATGCCCGATCGATGCTCCACTGCGGCAGCAGCCCTGCATGCACCATGACATAGCCCTCGGCGGCATGCATCAGCGGCCGCTCGCGCAGCCAGTCGACGAGCTCGCTCCGGTCGGGCGCCGCAAGCACATCTTGGAAAGTGTCGTCCGCTCGCGGACGCTCGAAACCTTCGTGCTGCGTTACCAGATGCAGATCGTGGTTGCCGAGCACGACCACCGCGCGGCTGCTGAGTGCGCGCACGAAGCGCAGCACCTCGAGTGATTTGGCCCCGCGGTTTACAAGGTCACCTACGAACCACAGGCGGTCGCGCTCGCCAAAGCGGACCTCCTCGAGCAGCGCTTGCAGCTCGTCGAAACTGCCCTGGACGTCGCCGATCGCATAGATCGCCATCGCAGCTAGAAGCTAGCATCAAGCCGCCGGTACTGTATTGCCTCGGCGACGTGTTCGGCGCCGACCGTGCTAGCGCCGGTGAGATCGGCGATGGAGCGGGCGACGCGCAGTACGCGGTGATAGGCGCGGGGCGAGAGCAGTAGCCGCGCGAGCGCATGGCGCAGCAATTCGCCGCCCTCGCGCCCCGTCGCGCAATGCCGGTCGATGTCGCGCGTGCCGAGCAGGGCGTTGGGTTTCCCTTGCCGGGCAAGCTGCGCTTCGCGGGCGCGCGCCACGCGGGCCGCGATGTGCGCGGAGCATTCGGCGGGCCCCGGGGTCGTCAGTTCGGCTTCGCGCGGCGCCGGAACCTCCAGCTTGATATCGATGCGGTCGGCTAGCGGGCCCGAGATGCGCCCGCGATAGCGCGCGATACGCTCGGGCGTGCAACGGCAGCGGCCGCTGCGATCCCCGCAATGGCCGCAAGGACAAGGGTTCATTGCCGCGATGAGCTGAAAGCGGGCAGGGAATTGCACTTGTCGTGCGGCACGCGAGATCGCCACACGGCCCGTCTCGATCGGCTCGCGCAGCGCCTCCAGCACGTCGCGGTCGAACTCGGGCAGCTCGTCGAGAAACAGCACGCCGTGATGCGCAAGCGATATTTCGCCGGGTCGCGGCAGATTGCCGCCGCCTACCATTGCCGCCGCGGAGGCGCTGTGATGCGGCCCGCGGAACGGGCGCTCGCCCCACCGCGCGGCCTCGAAGCCGTTCGTCGAGACCGAATGGACGGCCGCCACCTCGAGCGACTCGGCTTCCGAAAGCGGCGGCAGGATGCCGGGAAAGCGCGCGGCGAGCATCGACTTGCCGGTGCCCGGCGGCCCGATCATGAGCACGCTGTGGCCACCGGCGGCCGCCACCTCGAGCGCACGCTTTACATGCTGCTGGCCCTTCACATCGCTGAAGTCGGGGTAGGCCGGCCGCACGAGGGGCGTCGTGGAGCAAAACTGCGCAAGGCGCGCCTCGTCTGCCAGATGACCCACCACTTCGAGCAGCGACTTCGCCGGCAGAATGCGCGCACCCTGCGCGAGCGCAGCCTGCGGCGCGTTGCCTTCAGGCAGTACGAACGCGCGACCCGCGGCACGCGCTGACAGCGCCATGGCGAGCGCGCCGCGCACCGGCCTTAACTCGCCGGTGAGCGATAGCTCGCCCGCGAACTCCTGTCCGTGCAGCGACTCGGGCGCAAGCTGGCCGTTCGCCGCGAGGATGCCGAGCGCGATCGGCAGATCGAAGCGGCTCGAGTCCTTCGGCAATTCGGCGGGCGCGAGATTCACCGTAATGCGGCGCGCCGGGAATTCGAAGTGCGTGTGATTCAGCGCCGCCCGCACCCGATCGCGCGCTTCGCGCACTTCGGCGTCCGGCAAGCCGACAATGTGGAACGACGGCAGCCCTGGCCCGAGGTGCACTTCGACCGTGACCTCGGGCGCATCGACGCCGGCGAGCGCGCGGCTCGCTACCGTTGCGACTGTCATGGCTCGCCCGTTTCCCCAAGGCGAGCAACGTATTGGGCGGCTTGCCGTTTACCGCGCGGCGTTGCCGCCTGAGCGACGCTCCAATTCCGCGAGGCGCGCCTCGAGCGCTGCGACGCGCGCAAGTGCAGCCTCGAGCAGCTTTTTCTGCACCTCGAAGTCCTCGCGCATGACGAGGTCCATGCGATCGAACCAGCTCGCGAGCAGCGCGCGCAGGTTTTTCTCGATGTCCGGCGCCGGGGAATTGCGCAGCGCTTCGTTGATGCGCTCGCTCAAGTCGTCAAAGAACCGTCTTTCACTCATCGCGCCAACCTTAGCACCCGGAACGCGCACCATCGCCGAGCGACCCCGGGTGCGGCTGCACCGGGACGGGGCGTCGGCATTCTTGCTCTGCGGCAAGGCTCTGATATGTGAGCAAGAAATGCAGTGGCATGGGAGATGCTAACCGTCGGGAGCATTTCCTATCCAACTCCAAGGGAGAGCATCAAATGCGCAAGTTCGTCCTTCCGCTAGCGCTTGCCGCCTCGGCATCCGCCTCGGGCATCGCGAGCGCCCAGCAAGCTGCCCCGGCGCCTTCGCCGGTTGCGGGAAACATGACCCTCGTTTCGGAATACCGGTTCCGTGGCATCGATCAGACCTACGGTAAACCGGCGATTCAAGGCGGGTTCGATTACAGCCATGCGAGCGGCGTCTACCTCGGCAACTGGGACTCGAACGTCAGCCAAGGCGCCGGCTATCCAGGCGGCAACCTCGAAATGGATTTCTACGGCGGTTACAAGAAGGCGTTCGGCGATTTGGGGCTCGACGTCGGCGCGATCTACTACTACTACCCGGGTAGTGATGCGAGGCTTCTTGGTGCTGCAAACCCGCACAGCACTGCGACCAATTCGGGCACGGTGCACAACTTCGAAGGGTACGTCGGTGGCAGCTGGAAGTGGTTCTCGCTGAAGGGGTTCTATGCGCTCAGCGATTACTTCCAGGTTCCCGATACCAAGCATACGTACTACATCGACCTTTCGGGTACGTACGACCTCGGCAGTGGCTGGGGCGTAAACGGCCATGTAGGCCACCTGAAAGTCAAAAACTACTCGGAAGCCGACTACACCGATTACAAGCTCGGCGTCACCAAGGATCTAACCGGCTGGACACTGGGCGCGTCGCTCATCGGCACGAACGCGAAGGGCAGCTGCCCTTTCACGCCGACCGGTTCGCCGTACTGCTTTTCGGACACGACATTTGGGCTCGACGGCAAGAGCAGGGATGCGGGCCGCACGACGTTGGTGCTGTCCGTCGGCAAGACTTTCTGAGGCCAACCGGGCGGCGCGCGTCGCCGCTCACTGGAGACCCGCATGAAACTCGTAACGGCAATCATCAAGCCCTTCAAGCTCGACGAAGTGCGAGAAGCGCTCTCGGCGATCGGCGTACAAGGCATCACGGTGACCGAAGTGAAGGGCTTCGGTCGGCAAAAGGGCCACACCGAGCTCTATCGCGGCGCGGAGTACGTGGTCGACTTCCTGCCGAAGGTAAAGATCGAGGCGGCCATCAAATCCGAGATGCTCGAGCAGGCGATCGAGGCGATCGAGAAATCGGCGAACACCGGCAAGATCGGCGACGGCAAGATCTTCGTGTTCGATCTTGAGAAAGTCATCCGCATCCGCACCGGCGAGACCGATGCGGCAGCGCTTTAGGGAGAACGTGATGAAAAAGCTATGTGCATTCCTGGCG
>DASQIG010000220.1:0-1637 GCA_035631735.1 Burkholderiales bacterium
GTGTTACGGCCGCAATAAGCGCCACGGCAGCGCGGAAAAGTCTCCCCCGCGAAAGCGTCGCTTTAGATCGCGTTGGCGGCGGCCTGCGAGCGGCGCACCAGGTCTTCCCAGAGGCCGTCGGCGGGCTTGCGCAGCACGAGCCGCGCATCCGGTTCGAGCACATACCACACGCGGCCTTCGATCTCCCGGCGCAGCTCGCCCGGTTGCCACGCCACCAGCCCGGCGACGAAGCGCGCCTTGGCAGCATCGCCCTTGATAATGGTGTCGACAGTGGCGGCGTCGGCAGCGGCATAGAGGCCGGGCATCAGCTCGAGCGACTTGCCGCCCGGGTTCTTCGCGCGCTCGACCAGCGCGAAGACCAGCCCAGGCTCGTAGGGCCCGCCCAGGTACACGGGGTCTCGCACCTTCTGCGACGGGCCGTCCTCGGGAAATATCTTGCCGAGCGTGAGCTCGCTCGGCCGGTTGACGATGAAGCCGATGTGCTGGTCGCCGCCGACCGGCGCAACGACGATAACGGTCGCGCCGTAGACCGCGTCGTGGAGCTCGGGTGCTGCGACCAGGATGAGCGGCTTGGAGAGATCCGCCGCCTGCACGGCTGCGGCGGCGGCGAGCAGCATGACAAGGAGCAGGGCGCGTTTCATGGGCCGAGCGTGCGAGCCGCCCTTTACGCGCCGATGTCGGCGGCCGCCGCAGACGTTACGGCTGTAATGTGCGCCGATACCGCGGCGATACGCTGGGCCCCCAGGCTTGCGGTATGAAAACCGCGTTTGCTTTGGTACTTGGCCTGTCGCTCACCGCTCTCGCCCACGCGGCGGATCCGGATCTGGTGATCGCCGGCCGCGGTGCGAGCCTCGAGCAGGCCGTCGCCGCGCCGCATGCACCGACTTACCGGCTGCTCGTACTGCGCAAGGAGTTGTTGCGCGTGCGCGCGTCGCGTGCCGAGGAAGAAGCGCGCGCGCTCATCGAGCGTGCGAGGCAGGGCGGCGCGGTGGTGTTCGTGTGCGAGAAGGATCTGCGGCACGAGCGCATGCAGGTGGCCGACCTGCTGCCCGGCAGCGTCGCGGTGGACTCGTCGGACATCTGGGTAAACGGCACGCCGAGCCAAGCTGACCTCAAGCTGAAAAGCATCTGCTCCTGAAGCGGGCATGGCGCCTGCGCGCGCCGGGTGTCTAGAATGCCGTTGCCGGTCTTCCGAGGAGGCAAGCCATGAGCGCGATTCCCCGCACCGTCCTTTGGCTAGCGGTCGTCGTAGTGGGGACCATCTCGCTGGGGGTGGTCGCGCTGCACCGGGGTGAGACGCTCAACGCGGCCTGGCTGGTGGTCGCCGCGGTCTGCATTTATTTCATCGCCTACCGCTTCTACGCGCTCTTCATTGCGGAGAAGGCGCTCGGCGTGAATCCGGCGCGCCCGACGCCTGCGTATGTGCGCAACGACGGCCTCGACTACGTGCCGACCAACCGCTACGTGGTCTACGGCCACCATTTCGCCGCCATCGCCGGCGCCGGCCCGCTGGTCGGCCCAGTGCTCGCCGCGCAGATGGGCTACCTGCCCGGCACCCTCTGGATCCTCGCCGGCGTGGTATTCGCCGGCGCGGTGCAGGACATGACGGTGCTCTTCATGTCGACGCGCCGCGACGC
>DASQIG010000221.1:0-2283 GCA_035631735.1 Burkholderiales bacterium
GTGCGCGGCTGCTCGACCTTGATCACGCGCGCGCCGAGCTCGGCGAGGATCATGGTCGCGAACGGGCACGCGAGCACGCGCGACAGGTCGAGGATCGTCAACCCCTCGAGCGGCCTCATGTGCGCTCGTCCGGCTTCTGGAAGTTGCGCATGCGCTTGTTCGCGTCGCGGCCGCGCTCGAGCGCGCGCTCGAGCGGCAGGTCCGCGACCTCGTGGAACAGTGTCTTCGTCTGAGCCATCGCCGGCTTGTTCACCGCCGCGAGCCGGGCGGCGAGCGCAAGCGCAGTCTTCATGAGGCGCGCCTTGGTCACCACGCGGTTCACCATGCCGAGGGCGAGCGCGCGCTTGGCGTCGATCGGCTCGCCGAGCGCGACGAGCTCGAAGGCGCTCTTGCGCCCGACCTGGCGCACCAGGTTCGCCATCACGATCGCCGCCACGATGCCGTGCTTCGTCTCCGGGTAGCCGAGCTTCGCGCCTTGCGCCATCACCGCCAAGTCGCCGGCGATCGCGAGGCCGGCGCCGCCGCCCATCGCGGCACCGTTGATCGCCGTCACCACCGGCGTCACCATCTTCGAGAACGCGAGATGGAGCTGCATCGTCAGCTCGGCGCGCGTCTCGGCCGCCTGCGGGTCGCGCAATCCCTTGAACTCGGAGAGGTCCGCGCCGGCGCAGAACGCGGGCCCGGCGCCCGTCAGCACCACGCAGCGCACCGCCTCGTCGGCGTCCGCCGCGCGCAGTGCCTCTAGCAGCGCGCGCGAGAGCGCCGTGTCGAGCGCGTTGCGCTTCTCCGGGCGGTTGAGCGTGAGGATGCGGATCGCGCCTTTTCTTTCGATGCGAAGTTTGTTCATAGAAAAATGGTGACTGTCACCATTTAAAGGGAAGCGAGCCTGCGCCGCGCTTGCTCCATCTCGGCCACGAGTCGGCGCATGACCTCGGCCGCCGGCAGGATATCGTGCACCAGCCCCGCGCTCTGCCCCGCCTCGACTTTGCCCCATTCGACATCGCCGCGCAGCGCGGCCTGCTTGAGGGAATACTCCTGGAAGAGCGCCTCCAGCTCCTCGCGGCTGGCGCCGGCGCGCTCCGCCGCTTCGTACTTCGCGCTGAACGCGTTCTTGAGCTGGCGGATCGGATGCGTGCCGCGCGCGACGAGCGTCGTCTGGTCCACTTCCGCATCGAGCACCGCGCGCTTGTAGTTCTCGTGCACGCTCGCCTCGGGCGTGGCGATGAAGCGCGTGCCGAGCTGCACCGCCTCGGCGCCGAGCGCGAGCATCGCGGCGATGCCCGCGCCGTCGGCGATGCCGCCGCTCGCTATGACCGGCAGCTTCGTCACCTGCAGCACGCGCCGCACGAGCACCAGCGTGCCGACTTCGGCAGGCGGCGGATGCCCGCCCGCCTCCGCGCCGTCCACCACCAGCGCATCGACGCCGGCGGCCTCCGCCTTGCGCGCGTGCTCTACCGAGGCGACGACATGGAACCACTTCGTGCCGACCGCGCGAAAGCGCGCGAGGTGCTCGCGCGGGCCGCCCTGCGACGCGACCATCACCGGGATGCGCGCCTCAAAGGCGATGTCGAGCATCTCGCGTGCCCTGGGATTGTTGAGCGGGATGTTCACGCCATACGGTTTTTGGGTGCCGGCCTTGATCTCGCCCAGGATCCGGCGGAAGTCCTCGATGCGCAGCGGCCCTGCCGCGAGCACGCCCATGCCGCCCGCGTTCGACACCGCGATGACCAGCGCCGAGTTGGATGACGCCCAGCTCATCGCCGCCTGGAAGATCGGGTATTCGATGCCCAGCAGTTCGGTGATGCGCGTTCTCATCGGGCCGCCTTTTCCCGTTGTATGAATTGGCGCGCCCGCCCCGCGAGCTTGGCGAGCGCGCGATCGAACACCTGATGCTCCGCCTTCGAGAGACAGCCGCGGAACGCGGCGTCGCGCTCGGCCGCGGCGCGAATCAAGCCCTGGTAGATGCGTGCGCCGAACTTGCTGAGCGTCAGCCGCACGCCGCGTCCATCGGCGGGATGCGCGGCGCGCAGCACGATGCGCCGCTTCGCCAGGCCCGCGACCACCCGGCTCATCTGGCCCTTGTCGATGCCTGCCGCGTTCGCCAGCTGCACGAGTGACATCGGCTCGTCGGCCGCACCGAGCAGCGCGATGCTGCGCCACTCCCACAGGCTCACGCCGAACTCGCGCCGGTAGCGCAGCTCCGCGCCGCGCGAGAGCAGGTTCGCCACCCGGTGCAGCCGGTACGAGAGCAGGTCCTGGATCTCAGTCATCG
Source organism: Burkholderiales bacterium (assembly GCA_035631735.1). Classification (GTDB taxonomy): domain Bacteria; phylum Pseudomonadota; class Gammaproteobacteria; order Burkholderiales; family SG8-39; genus SCGC-AG-212-J23. Next base: position 2,273 of record DASQIG010000221.1, read on the forward strand.
AAGAACGGCGT
>DASQIG010000222.1:0-1518 GCA_035631735.1 Burkholderiales bacterium
ACGCGCTCTACCCGCACATGAGCGTGTACGACAACATGGCCTATGGCCTGCGCATCCGTGGTTTCACGACCGCCCAAATCGACGAGCGCGTCCAGCGCGCCGCGCAGATCCTCGAGCTCGGCCAGTTCCTGCGCCGGCGGCCGCGCGAGCTCTCCGGCGGCCAGCGCCAGCGCGTCGCCATGGGGCGCGCCATCGTGCGCGAGCCGGTGGTGTTCCTCTTCGACGAGCCGCTCTCGAACCTCGACGCCAAGCTGCGCGTGCAGATGCGCGCCGAGCTCCAGGCGCTGCACCGGCGCCTGGGAACTACGAGCCTCTACGTGACTCATGACCAAGTGGAGGCGATGACCCTCGCGCAGCGCATGGTCGTCATGAACGCCGGCCGCGTCGAGCAGATCGGCGCGCCGCTCGAGGTCTACGCGCGGCCGGCGAGCACCTTCGTCGCCGCCTTCATCGGCTCGCCGCCGATGAACCTGATCCCGGGCGAGCGCGACGGCCGGCAGGTGCTGCTCGGCATCCGGCCCGAGCACCTCGAGCCCTGCCCGGCGGCGGAAGCGATGCTCACCGCAGACATCGACCTGATCGAGCCGCTCGGCGCCGACACGCTGATTTACGGCCACCTCGATGGCCAGGGCACACGCATCGCCGCGCGGCTGCATGCCGCATTCGCCGCGCGCGCCGGGCGCCTCGGGCTGCGCTACCGGCCGGCCGACGCGCATTACTTCGACGCGGCGAGCGGCAAGCGCCTCTCTTGATGCTGAAGACCACGCCGTTCCACGAGCGTACCGCGGCGCTCTGCGCGAGCCACGCCTGGCGGCGCTGGGCCGGCTACGTCGTCGCCAGCTCCTACGAGCTCACGCATGAGCGCGAATACCACGTGATTCGCACCGCGGCCGCGCTGTTCGACGTCTCGCCTCTGTACAAATACAGAGTCCGCGGCCGCGACGCCGCCAAGCTCCTGGACCTGGTCGTCACCCGCAATGTCCAAAAGGCCGCCGTCGGCCAGGTGCTCTATACGCCGTGGTGCGACCACGCCGGCAAAGTGATCGACGACGGCACTGTCGCCCGCCTGGACGAGACCACGTTCCGCATGACGTCCGCCGAGCCGAACCTGCGCTGGCTGCAGGACAACGCCGCGCGGCTGGAAGTGGACATCAGCGACGTTTCCGAGAGCATCGCAGCGCTGTCGCTGCAAGGCCCGGCCGCCGGTTCGATCCTCGCGTCGATCGGCGCGCCGGCGCTCAAATACTTTCACATCGCGCCCGCCACGCTGCGCGGCATCGCGGTCACCGTTTCGCGCACTGGGTACACCGGCGATCTCGGTTACGAGATCTGGGCCGAGGCGCGCAATGCGCTGGCGCTCTGGGACGCGGTGATGGAAGCGGGCCGTCCCTACGGGATCATGCCCGCCGGGATGCTGGCGCTCGACATGGCGCGCCTCGAAGCGGGCCTTATCCTGATCGACGTGGATTACGTGCCGGCGCGCAAGGCGCTGATCGACAGCCAGCTCTCATCGCCCTA
>DASQIG010000223.1:0-5404 GCA_035631735.1 Burkholderiales bacterium
AGGAACAGCACCATGTTGGCGATGTCCTGGGCGCTCACGGTCGAATGCAGGCTCGTGGTTTCGAGGAAGCGCCGCCTGAACTCCTCGTGCGGCACGCCGTGCGCGCTTGCCTTGGCGGCGATGACGCGCTCGATGCGCTCGCCCTCGACGATGCCCGGCAGGATGCAGTTCACGCGCACCTTGTCGGGGCCGGCCTCGACCGCCAGGCTCTTGGTGAAGCCGACCACGCCCCATTTCGCCGCCGCGTAGGGGCTGCGATGCGGGAAGCCGTGGCGGCCGGCCGCTGACGAAAGGTTGACGATCGAGCCGCCGCCCGCGCGCTTTATGAGCGGCATCGCCTTTCGCGTACAGTAGAACATGCCGTTGAGATCGACGGCGATGCAGCGCTCCCAGTCTTCGGGGCGGATGTCCTCGACCTTGGCGGTCGGGCCGGCGATGCCGGCGTTGTTGACCAGCACGTCCAGTCCGCCGAGGTGGCGCTCGACGTCGGCGAACAGCCGCTCGACATCCGCCAGGCTCGCCACGTCCGCGCGCGTGCGGCTGATCGCTTCGGGCAGCTGGGCGAGCGCCGGCTCGTCAATATCGCACACGTGCACGCGGGCGCCATGGTCAAGGAAGGTTTGCGCGACGGCGCGGCCGATGCCCGCGGCGCCCGCCGTCACGAGGACGCGCATTTCCTTGGCGGAGAGATTCACGGCCGTGGATAATAGCGCACGGCTTTCGGGGGAAGCCCGCATGCTCAGACCGTCGCCGACGGGGACCAACGTCTCCATCGAGCAAGAAGAACTGCGCGGCATCGCGCGCACGGTGGCCGAGATCCACTGGCTGCTGCTCATCCTCGTCCTGCTCTATCTCATCTTCGGCGGCACGCGCGAGGACGCCGAGGCGAACGCCGCCATCTGGATGGGCCTGTTCTTTTACGCCGCGCTGGTGATGAGCTTTCGCTATGCGAACTTCTACCGGCGCGAGACGCGCTGGAAGATCGCGATCGAGGCGGCCGGCATGCTGATCTTCATCACCTGGGTGCTCTGGTACACCGACGGCCTCGCGAGCCCGCTGCTGAACGCCTACCTGCTGCCGGTGATCACCTCCGCGCTCACGCTCGGCAAGGTGTTCACGCTGATCGCGCTGGTGCTGATTGGCGTTTGCTACGTCCTCCTTGGCGGCGGCATCGAGCCCGCCGAGCTCATGTCGCTGCCGTTCATCGGCGCCTTTTTCGCGCAGCTCGCGCCGGTCGTGCTGGTCGCCTACATCACGACCATGTTCTCGGCGGACATCCGCTACGGCCTCGCGCGCGCCAAGCTGCTGTCGGAGACCGACGACCTCACGGGCCTGCTGAATGTGCGCGGGTTTGCGCTTTCCGCCAACCGGCTCTTCGCGCAGGCCGCGCGGCACGGGCGCGCGACGAGCGTGCTGATGATCGACTCGGACCACCTGAAGAGCGTGAACGACGGCTACGGCCATGCCGCGGGCAACCGGATGCTGCACCACCTCGCCGAGTCGATCCAGGCGGAGCTGCGCTTCACCGATATCGCCGCGCGCTACGGCGGTGACGAGTTCATCGTGCTGCTGCCGGACACGCCGGCGAAGGGCGCCATGGAAGTCGCCGAGCGCATCCGCAACCGCATCGCCAGCTCGCCGCTCGAGTTCGACGGCAAGAGCCTCGCGACGAGCGTCAGCATCGGCATCGCCTGCTACCCGGAGGACGGCGCCACGCTGGACGCGCTCGCCGCGCACGCCGACGGCGCGCTCTACTCGGCCAAGCAGGACGGCCGCAACCGCAGCGTCAAGTTCCGCGCCGCCGCCGCGGCGTAAGCAGCAACTCCCAGTACTCGCCGACCACCGGCACGCCGAACTGGCGATGCGGCTCGCTTCTCACCTTGCGGAAGCCGAGCTTCGTGTAGACGGCACGCGCGGCGAGCAGATTGGCATGCGTCCACAGCACGAGCTTGCGGTAGCCGGCCTGGCGCGCAAAGGCGATGCACTCCTCCACCAGGCGCTTGCCCAGCCCGGCGCCGCGCGCCTGCGGCTCGATGAGCAGGAGCCGCAGCTTTGCCGTCGTGCGGTCCTCTTTCACCACGAAAACCGAGCCGACGCGCTCGCCGCCGCGCTCGGCGATCCAGCAGTGCTCGCGCTTGGCATCGAAGTGGCGGAGGAACTTGGCGACGATATCCGCCACCAGCGCTTCGAACAGCGCGCCCCAGCCGTATTCCTGCCCGTAGAGCACGCCGTGGCGCTCCACCACCCAGCCCAGGTCGCCCGGCCGGTGCGCGCGCAGCGTGATCGCGGCCTTTGCCGCGCGCGGCTCGAGCACGGTCTCGACGGCTTGCATGGCCGCCACCAGCCGCTCGCGCTCGCCGCGCGCCAACGGCGCCAGCATCTCGCCCATCGTGCGGCGCGAGGTCTCGTCGAGGGTGGCGAACGCCTTGCGGCCCCTCGGCGTAAGCGTGAGCCGGATGTGGCGCGCATCGTGCCGTGCCGGCTCGCCCTGCACCAGGCGCTGGTGCCTGAGGCCCTGCACCAGCCGGCTGAGGTAGCCGAGGTCGATGTCGAGGTCGGCGCCGAGCTCGCTCGCGGTGCACTCGCCGCGCTGGCCGATCTCGTAGAGCACGCGCGCCTGCGGCAGCGGGAACGGGCTGCCGAGGTAGCCCGGCTGCAGCACGCCGATGCGGCGCGTGTAGAAGCGGTTGAAGCGCCGCACGGCATCGACGTGGGACATGCGCGATGCTGGGCGGAGATACTTGCTTTTGTCAAGTAATCCATAATCGGCCGATGGACCGGTTCGACCTGAAGGGCAAGGCGGCGCTCGTCACCGGCGGCAACGGCGGCATCGGGCTGGGCATGGCGCAGGGACTGGCGCGCGCCGGAGCGCGCGTGACGATCGCCGGGCGCGACCCGCGCAAGAACGCAGCGGCGCTCGAGGAGCTCGGCGAAGGCGCGATTGCGCTCGCGGCGGACGTCGCCGACGAGCGCGCCTGCCGCGCCATGGTCGACGATGCGGCGCGGCGCCTCGGCCGGCTTGACGTCCTGGTCAACAACGCCGGCATCAATATCCGAAGACAGCCGCAGGAGTACACGCTGGAGGAATGGCAGCGCGTGCTGGCGTCGAACCTGACGAGCGCCTTCGTCGCCTCGCAGGCGGCCTATCCGCACTTCGGGCGCGCCGGCGGCGGCAAGATCGTCAACATCGGCTCCATGATGTCGCTCTTCGGTGCCTCGTTCGCCGGGCCCTACGGCGCGAGCAAAGGCGGCATCGTGCAACTCACGCGCTCGCTCGCCTGCGCCTGGGCGAAGGACCACATCCAGGTGAATGCGGTGCTGCCGGGCTGGATCGACACGGCGCTCACGCGCCGCGCGCGCGAAGAGGTCGCGGGCCTGCATGAGCGCGTGCTCGCGCGCACTCCCGCCGGCAGATGGGGAGAGCCGGCCGATCTTGCGGGCATCGCGGTGTTCCTCGCCTCGAGCGCGAGCGACTTCATCACCGGCACCGCCATCCCGGTGGACGGCGGCTACTCGGTCCAAGGCTAAAGGGCAGGTCCGAGGCTAGGCGGGCTCGAGCAGGTTCTGCCGCATCGCCGCGCGCACCGGCTCGCTGCGCAGGAAGTCGAGGAATGCGCGCGCGGCGCCGGGCTTGCGGGACGCCGTCATCACGGCGGCGGAAAAGGCATAGTACTTCTGCACCTCGGGCGGCAGCGGCCCGACGATGTCGATGCCCGGGACGGGCGCGAGCTCGCAAAGGAGCTGCGCGCCGAGCTGGGCCTCGCCGCTCGCGACGCGCGCCGCGACCGGGCCTTTGTCGACGATGATGCGCTTCTTCAGCCGGTCGGCGAGCCCGAGCCGCTCGAGCAGCTCGGCGAAGTAAAGGCCGCTTGCGCCCATGCGCGAGTGCGCGACCGAATCGGCCGCGAGCAAGGTGTCTTGCAGCTCTCGTAAAGACCCGATGCGCGGCTTGGGCGCGCCTTTGCGCACCGCGATGCCCACGCCGGAGCGGCCGAGCTCGATGCGAGTCGCGGGAAGCACCTTGCCGGCGGCGGCGAGCTGGCCGATGCCTTCGGTCGTGAGTAGCACGACGTCGGCGCTCGCGCCCTCGGCGATCGACTTGAGGAGCGCCTGCGTGGCGTGGAACTGCGCGCGCAGGCCCGGCGCGGCCGCCTCGAGCACGCCTTTCATGGCGAGCGTGCTGAGAATCGCGAGATCGCTAAAAGGTGGTTTCGAAGGAGACATAGATGTAGTTGGAGCCCCCGTTGACGTTGCCGAGGAACTGCGATTTGCCAAAAGCGCCCGAGCGGTGCGACACGCCGACGCCGACGTAAGTATCGCGCGCCACGCGCACGTCGAAGCTCGGGTCGAGGTAGTTGAGCAGCTTCCAGTTGCCGCGGCCGCGCCGGCCCTGGTCGCGCAGCTCCATCTGGCTGATCTGCTCGGAATAGGACAGGCCGCTGCCCAGGCCGAGGCGCGTGTGCAGTCCCCAGCGCTCCCAGCCGAAGCCGTACCAGTACACCTTGAAGAACGCCATCACCGACCAGAAATCGTCCTGGTAGCTCTTCTCGAGATGGCGCTGGATGCCGACGAAGCCGGCGAGGTCGATCGGCCAGCCGCCCGCGCGCTCGATGAGCTTGCGGCCGACGTGCAGCGCCGCGACGTCGGTATTGTCCACCGTGTGGCGCGTGGTGCAGGCGAGCTCCACGATTTGCGCCACGTTGCAGTCGCTCGAATTGCCGTACAGCGCCTTCACGATGAGCGGCTTGGATTCCGGCGCCCGGCGCGCCTGCCTGGGCGAAAAGTCGTACAGGAATCCGACGAACGCCTCGCTCTGCAAGCCGCCTTGGGCAAGCGGGCTCGCACTGATCTGGCGTGAGCGGCGCGTCGCGCTCAGCCAGCCGAGGAGATTCCAGCTCTCGGTGAGCGCGTAGCTCGCATAGAGCGCGGCCTGCGCGTCGAGCCCCGCGCCCGCCTGGTAGTCGGCGGTGCCGTAGTAGTGGTTGTTGAGGCTCGCGTCGCGCCACGCGAGGACGAGCTGCGGCTTGAGCGTGAGCCGGCCGCGCCGCCACTCGTTCCAGTAGCCGGCGCGAAGCTCGGTGCCGTTGGAGCTGCGGCTCACATCGCGGAGCAGCTCGACGTATGGCGTGCCCCAGCTCGTCCGCCGGCGCAGGCTGATGCCCGCATCGAAGCCGGGCTCGCGCGGCGCGAGGCTCGCGGCCACCGCGGGACGCTGGTCATGGGTGAAGCCTTCGAAGCGATAGGCGAGGAAGGCGTCGAAGCGCCAGTCGGCCGCGCTCGCTTTCAGTCCGAGGCGCGTGCCGTGCAGGTAGGCGTGCTCGCCTTCGTAAAGATAGAGCGGCAGCTGATCGGGGACGCGCGCGGCGTCACGGTAGGTGGAGCGCTCCAAGCGCAGCAGGTAGCC
>DASQIG010000224.1:0-2068 GCA_035631735.1 Burkholderiales bacterium
GCGGCGAACAGGCCGATGGCGGTGGCGACCAGCGCCTCGGCGATGCCCGGCGCCACTTGCGCGAGCGTCGCCTGCTGCACGTTCGCGAGGTTGCGGAACGCATGCATGATTCCCCAGACGGTGCCGAACAGCCCGATGTACGGGCTCACCGAGCCGGTGGAGGCGAGGAAGGCGAGATGGCGCTCGAGGAAATCCATCTCGCGCTGGAAGGTGGCGCGCATTGCGCGGCGCGCGCCGTCGACCATGTCGGTCGCATGCGTTCCCGCCTGCTGGCGCAGCTTGGCGAACTCGCGGTAGCCCGCCTCGAACATGCGCTCGAGCGAGCCGATGGTGTGGCGGTGGTTCACCGCGCCCTGGTAGAGCGCGTTCAGGTCCTGGCCGCCCCAGAACTCGCGCTCGAACTTCAGCGTCTGCGACACGGCGCGGCGCAGGACGAACCACTTCTGGAAGATGAACATCCAGGACATGAACGACACGGCGAGCAGCACCACCAGCACGACCTTCACCACGAAGCTCGCGTGAAGGATGAGCGCCCAGATGTCCAGATCCTGCGTGACGGTCGGCATTCAGTTCAGTGCCTGTGCGAGTTCGGGTGGCATGCGGGCCGGCTTCATGCGGCCTCTGTCCACCACGGCGAGGGTGACTTGCGCTTCGACCAGCAACTCGCCGGGGCGTTCCACGACCTGGCGAAAGACGACGCTCGCGCGGCCGATTCTAACCAGTTCCGCGCTCACCGAAATGAGCTCGTTAAGCCGCGCGGCGCGGTGATACCGGACTTCGAGGCTCGCCACCATGAACTGCACGCCGCGTGCTTCGGCCAGGCGCGCGAGGTCGATGCCCGACTGGTTGAGCAGCTCGGTGCGCGCGCGCTCCATGAACGAGAGATATTGCGCGTGGTACACCACTCCGCCCGCGTCGGTGTCCTGGTAGTAGACGCGGATCGGTAGGGAATAGCGCCTCATCCGCTGTCTTCCCCGCGAAAGCGGGGATCCAGTTTTTCGAAAACCTGGGTTCCCGCTTTCGCGGGAACGACGGCTTTCGCGGGAACGACGATCGTTAGCTGTCGGATAGCAGATCCCGCGGCGCGGACGGCGCCACGATGCCGAAGTGACGATAGGCCGTGAGCGTCGCCATGCGCCCGCGCGGCGTGCGCTGCAGATAGCCCTGCTGGATGAGGTAGGGCTCGAGCACGTCCTCGATCGTCTCGGCGTCCTCGCCGATGGCGTGCGCCAGGTTCTCCAGTCCCACCGGGCCGCCGCCGAACTTCTCGATCACCGCGAGCAGCAGCTTGCGGTCCATGACGTCGAGCCCGAGCGCGTCGACGTCGAGCATCTTGAGCGCCGCTTCCGCGATCGACTTCGTCACGCGCCCGTCGGCTTTGACCTCGGCGTAGTCGCGCACGCGGCGCAGCAGCCGGTTCGCCACGCGCGGCGTGCCGCGCGAGCGGCAGGCGATCTCGCGCGCGCCCTCGTCTTCCAGCGCCACCTTGAGGAGCCGCGCCGAGCGCCGCACGATCGTGGCGAGCTCGGCTTCGCTGTAGAACTCCAGCCGCACCACGATGCCGAAGCGCTCGCGCAGCGGGTTCGTCAGCATGCCGGCGCGCGTGGTGGCGCCGGCGAGCGTGAAGGGCGGGAGGTCCAGCTTGATCGAGCGCGCCGCGGGGCCTTCGCCGATCATGATGTCGAGCTGGAAGTCTTCCAGCGCCGGGTAGAGGATCTCCTCCACCACCGGCGAGAGCCGGTGAATCTCATCGATGAACAGGACGTCGCGCGGCTCCAGGTTGGTGAGCAGCGCCGCGAGATCGCCCGGCCGCTCGAGCACCGGGCCCGAGGTCTGGCGCAGGTTCACGCCGAGCTCGCGCGCGATGATGTGCGCGAGCGTGGTCTTGCCGAGCCCGGGCGGACCGAACAGCAGCACGTGGTCGAGCGCCTCCGCGCGCGCGCGCGCCGCGGCGATGAAGATCTCGAGCTGGCTGCGCGCCTTCTCCTGCCCGACATACTCGGCGAGCGTCGGCGGACGCAGCGAGCGCTCGAACTGCTGCTCCTCGCCAGTCGCGGGCCGCGCCGAA
>DASQIG010000225.1:0-8933 GCA_035631735.1 Burkholderiales bacterium
CAGCGAGTTGACGTTCCAGGTCGCTATCCGCACTAGGCGGTCATGCCGTTGTGCCTCAGCAGCGCGTCTACGGTCGGCTCGCGGCCGCGGAAAGCCCGGAACGACTCGGCCGCCGGGCGGCTGCCGCCGACCGCGAGCACCTCGTCGCGGAAGCGCTGACCGGCGATCGGGCTCAGGACGCCGTTCTCTTCGAAAAAACTGTAGGCATCCGCCGACAGCACCTCGGCCCATTTGTAGCCGTAGTAGCCCGCGGCGTAGCCGCCCGCGAAGATGTGCGAAAAGCTGTTGGGAAAGCGGTTGTACGCCGGCGGCCGCAGCACGGCGATGTGGCTGCGCACTTCCTCGAGTAGTTGGAGCGCGGTCTTTCTGCTCGCCGGATCGAAATCGGAGTGCAGCCGCATGTCGAACACGGCGAACTCGAGCTGCCGGAGCATGGCGAGGCCGCTCTGGAAGTTCTTCGCTGCCAGCATCTTGTCGAACAGTTCGCGGGGAAGCGGCTCGCCGGTGTTCACGTGGCGCGTCATGTGCCGCAGCACGTCCCATTCCCAGCAGAAGTTCTCCATGAACTGGCTGGGCAGCTCCACCGCGTCCCACTCGACGCCATTGATGCCGGCGACGCCGAGATCGTCGACCCGCGTGAGCAAATGGTGCAGGCCGTGCCCGAACTCGTGGAACAGCGTCAGCACGTCGTCATGGGTAAAGGTGGCCGGACGTCCGCCCACCGGGCGCGAGAAGTTGCAAGTGAGGTATGCGACCGGCGTCTGCACCCCGGCCCCTTTGCGTCGCCGCGTGATCGCGTCATCCATCCAGGCGCCGCCGCGCTTGGTGTCACGCGCGTACAGGTCCATGTAGAACTGCCCGACCCGCTGGCCCGCGGCGTCGTGGATCTCATAGAAGCGCACGTCCTCGTGCCAGGCCGGCGCCGTGGCCGGATAGATGCGAATGCCGTAGAGCGTTTCGGCGACGCGGAAAAGCCCTTGGACCGCCACTTCTTCTGGGAAGTATTGCTTCACCTGCTGCTCGGAGAAGGCGTAGCGGCTCACGCGCAGCTTCTCGGAGACGTACGCGATGTCCCAGGCCTCGAGCGGCTCGAGCCCGAGGTGGCGCCGCGCGAACTCGCGCAGCTCCGCGACGTCCTGCTCGGCGAACGGCCGCGCGCGGCGTGCGAGGTCCTCGAGGAACGCGAGCACCTGCCCGGGCGACTCGGCCATCTTCGGCACGAGCGACACCTCGGCGTAGCTGCGATAGCCGAGGAGCTGCGCGAGCTCGCGTCGCAGCACGACGATGCGCGCGATGAGCGGCGTGTTGTCCCAGTCCGGTCTTCCGAATTCCGCAGCGCGCGTGACGCTCTCGCGGTACATCGTCTGGCGCAGGGTACGGTCGTCCGCGTACTGCATGACCGGCATATAGGAGGGCGCGTGCAGCGTGAACTTCCAGCCGGGCTTGCCATCCTTCTCGGCCGCTTCGCGCGCGGCGGCCAGCACGTCAGGCGGGATGCCGCGGATACGCGCTTCGTCCACCACGATGGAGAAGGCCTTGGTCGCATCCAGCAGGTTTTCCGAGAACCGGCTGCCGAGCCGCGCCAATTCCTCCTGGATCGCGGCAAAGCGCGCCTTCCTGTCGGGCGGCAGCTCGGCGCCGCCAAGGCGGAAGTCGCGCAACGCGTTGTCGACGATGCGGCGCCGCGCGGTGCTCAGCGTCGGATATTCGGGCGAGGCGGCGAGCGCCTGGTACTTCTCGAAAAGCGCCTGGTTCTGCCCGAGCTCGGTCCAGTACTGGGTGAGCTTTGGCAGGTTGGCGTTGTACGCCTCGCGCAGCTCGGGGCTGTCGAGCACGGCGTGCAGGTGCGCAACCTGCCCCCAGGCGCGGCCGATGCGCTCATTCGCATCCTCGAGCGGCGCGACGAAGCTCTCCCAGGCGACCGGCGCCGCCAGCACGCGCTCGATGGTGGCGCGGCCCTCGGCGAGCAACTCATCGACCGCGGGCGTGACGTGGTCGGGCTTGAGCTCCGCGAAGCGCGGCAGCCCGGAGAAGTCGAGCAAAGGGTTGTGATTCACAGAGGCAGGATTCATATTGAAGCGCGCGCGGCGCGCACGCAGTTTTCAAGCAGCATGGCAATGGTCATTGGTCCGACGCCGCCCGGCACGGGAGTAATCCACCCGGCGACCTGGCTAGCCGCGGCGAAATCGACGTCACCGCAGAGCGAACCGTCGGCAAGGCGGTTCACGCCGACATCGATCACGCAGGCACCCGGTTTGACCATGGCGCCGGTCACGAGTTTCGCGCGGCCGACAGCGGCGACCAGCACGTCCGCGCTGCGGGCGATCTCCTGTAGGTCGCGGCTCTTTGAATGGCACACGGTCACCGTGGCATCGCGCCCGAGCAGCAGCAGCGCGAGCGGCTTGCCAACGATGTTGGAGCGGCCGATGACCACGGCGCGCGCGCCCGCAAGCGGCACGCCCGCATGGTCGAGCAACCGCATCACGCCTGCGGGAGTGCCCGGCACCATGTGCGGCACGCCGGCGACGAGGGCGCCGAGGTTGGCGGTATGGAAGCCGTCGACGTCCTTTGCGGGCGATACCGTCTCGAGCACCTTGTGGGCGTTGACATGCTTGGGCAGCGGTAGCTGCACCAGGATGCCGTGGACCTCGGGATCGTCGTTCAACGCCAGCAGGCGGTCGAGGAGCGCCGCCTCGCTAACGCCGCCGGCCAGCTCGTAGAGCTCCGAGCGCACGCCCGTTTCCTCGCACGCGCGCACCTTGTTGCGCACATAGACGCGCGAGGCGGGGTTGTCGCCGGCAAGCACGACCGCCAGGCCCGGGCGAATGCCGCGCTGCGAAAGCGCGGCCACCTCCTTTTTCACCGCGGCTCGCACCTGCGCGGCGAGCGATTTTCCGTCGAGAATCCGCGCGGCCATCAGGGGGGCGCAGTCTAGCACTGGCCCGATTTTCTGGTTAAGCTTTCCGCCCCGCCCCGCAGCGCAAACTCGATACACCGAGGCCGCCATGTCCGCCGTGCCGCAATTTCCCGCCGCCAACGATCCTGATGCCCTCGAGACCCAGGAGTGGCTCGATGCGCTCGAGGCGGTGCTCGAGCGCGAAGGCCCGGAGCGCGCGCACTACCTCCTCGAGAGGCTGATCGACAAGGCGCGCCGCTCGGGCGCGTACATCCCGTTCTCGCCGAACACCGCGTACGTCAACACGATTCCTCCGCACATGGAGCAGCACTCGCCGGGCAACATCGCGCTGGAAGAGCGCATCCGCTCGATCTGCCGCTGGAACGCGATGGTGATGGTGGTGCGCGCGAACAAGAACGACGACGAGCTCGGCGGCCACCTCGCGAGCTTCGCCTCGGTCGGCACGCTGTTCGGCACCGGACAGCAGCACTTCTGGCACGCGCCGAGCGACGGCCACGGCGGCGATCTGGTCTACTTCCAGGGCCACTCGTCGCCCGGCGTCTATGCGCGCTCGCTGATGGAGGGGCGCCTGTCGCAGGAGCGGCTGCTCAACTTCCGCCGCGAGGTCGACGGCAAGGGCGTCTCGTCCTATCCGCATCCGTGGCTGATGCCCGACTACTGGCAGTTCCCCTCGGTGTCGATGGGCCTCGGGCCGATCCAGGCGATCTACATGGCGCGCTATCTCAAGTATCTGCAGGCGCGCGGCCTCGCCCAGACGGACAACCGCAAGGTGTGGGTGTTCTGCGGGGACGGCGAGATGGACGAGCCCGAGTCGCTCGGCGCGATCGGGCTCGCCTCGCGCGAGAAGCTCGACAACCTGATCTTCGTCGTCAACTGCAACCTGCAGCGCCTCGACGGGCCGGTGCGCGGCAACGGCAAGATCATCCAGGAGCTCGAGGGCGACTTCCGCGGCGCCGGCTGGAACGTGATCAAGGTGATCTGGGGCTCGTACTGGGACCCGCTGCTCGCGCGCGACAAGGACGGCGTGCTGGTGCGCATCATGGAGGAGACGGTCGACGGCGAGTACCAGAACTACAAGGCGAACGACGGTGCCTTCGTGCGCAAGCACTTCTTCGGCAAGCATCCGAAGGCGCTCGAGATGGTCGCGCGCATGAGCGACGAGGACATCTGGCGCCTCAATCGCGGCGGCCATGATCCGCACAAGGTGTACGCGGCGTACGCCGCGGCGGTAAAGCACAAGGGGCAGCCGACGGTGATCCTGGCCAAGACCATCAAAGGCTATGGGCTTGGCAAGCAGGGGCAGGCGAAGAACCCGACGCACCAGCTGAAGAAAGTCGACATCGCGACCATCAAGGAGATGCGCGACCAGTTCGCGATCCCGATTCCGGACGAGCAGCTCGAGAAGGAACTGCCGTTCTACATTCCGCCGCCCGACGCGCCGGAGATGAAATATCTCGTCGAGCGGCGCAAAGCGCTCGGCGGCTTTCTGCCGCAGCGGCGGCCGAAGGCGCAAATGGTGCCGGCCGTCCCGCCGCTCTCCGCGTTCGACGCGCTTTTAAAAGGCTCGGGCGAAGGCCGCGAGATCTCGACGACCATGGCGTTCGTGCGCGCGCTTACCGCTCTGATTCGCGAAAAGGAGATCGGCAAGCACATCGTGCCGATCGTGCCGGACGAGGCGCGCACCTTCGGCATGGAAGGCATGTTCCGGCAACTCGGCATCTATTCCTCCGAGGGCCAGAAGTACGAGCCGGTCGACAAGGACCAGGTGATGTACTACCGCGAGGACAAGAGCGGGCAGATCCTCGAGGAGGGCATCAACGAGGCGGGCGCGTTCTCATCGTGGATCGCCGCAGCGACCTCCTACAGCCACTCCAACATCGTCACGGTGCCGTTCTACGTGTTCTATTCGATGTTCGGCCTGCAGCGCATCGGCGACCTCGCCTGGGCCGCGGCCGATCAGCGCGCGCGCGGGTTCCTCCTCGGCGCTACCGCCGGCCGCACCACGCTCAATGGCGAAGGCCTGCAGCACGAGGATGGCCACTCGCACGTGCTCTCCTCCGTGGTGCCGAACTGCGTCTCGTACGATCCGACGTACAGCTACGAAGTCGCGGTGATCATCCAGGACGGCCTGCGCCGCATGGTGGGGAACCAGGAGGACGTCTATTACTACCTCACCTTGATGAACGAGAACTACGAGCACCCGCCGATGCCGCAAGGCGTCGAGGCCGGGATCCTCAAAGGCGCCTATCTGCTGCGCGAGTCGAAAGCCAAGCAGAAGCTCCGAGTGCAGCTCATGGGCTCGGGCACCATCCTGCGCGAGGTAGAAGCGGCAGCGCAGCTGCTCGAGTCCGACTGGGGCGTCGCGGCCGATGTGTGGAGCGCCACCAGCTTCACGGAGCTGAGGCGCAGCGCCCTCGCCGCCGATCGCTGGAACATGCTGCACCCCGAGGCGAAGCCGCGCGTGCCCTACATCACCGAATGCCTGGAGAAGCGCCCGGCCGGCCCGGTGGTCGCGGCGTCCGACTACATCAAGACGTTCGCCGACCAGATCCGGCCATTCGTGCCGAAGGATCGGCCCTATCGGGTGCTCGGCACCGACGGCTTCGGCCGCTCGGATTCGCGCGCCAAGCTGCGGCACTTCTTCGAGGTGAACCGCTACTTCGTGGCGCTCGCCGCGCTGAAGGCGCTTGCCGATCAGGGCGATGGCAAGGCGAAGACGGTGGCCGAGGCGATGAAGAAGTACGGCATCGATCCCGAGAAGCCCGATCCGGTCACGGTATGAATCAGGTCGTTGTCCCGGACATTGGCGACTTCAAGGATGTTGAAGTCATCGAGGTGCTGGTCAAGCCGGGCGACGCCGTCAGCAAGGAGCAGTCGCTCATCACGCTGGAATCGGACAAAGCGACGATGGAGATCCCGTCTCCCTCCGCGGGCGTGGTGAAGGAGCTCAAAGTGAAAACGGGCGACAAGGTATCCCAGGGCACACCGATCCTTCTGCTCGATGCGCAGGACGAGCAGAGGAAAGCGGCGCCGAAGGCCGAGCCGCCAAGGAAGGAAGAGCTGGCGCGCCCGGCGGCGGCCGCGCCCGCGCCGGCAGGCGCCGGCGTGCAGACCGTCGCCGTGCCCGACATCGGCGATTTCAAGGACGTCGAAGTGATCGAGGTCCTGGTCAAGCCCGGCGACAAGGTCGAGAAGGAGCAATCGCTCGTCACGCTCGAGTCCGACAAGGCGACGATGGAGATTCCGTCGCCGGCTGCCGGCGTGGTGAAGGAGCTGAAGATCAAGACCGGCGACAAGGTCTCGCGGGGCACGCCGCTGCTCGTGCTGGAGGGCGCCGAGCAGCGGGCCGAGCCGCGCGCCGCCGAGCCGCGGCCCGTGCCGAAGACCGAAGCGCCCAGGGCAGCACCCGCAGTGGCGCCACAACCGGTGCCGGCCGCGCCGCGCGAGGAAGCAGGCGCGAAGCCGCACGCGAGCCCGTCGGTGCGCAAATTCGCGCGCGAGCTGGGCGTCGATCTGGCGCAGGTGCAAGGCAGCGGCCCGAAAGGGCGCATCCTGCACAACGATGTGCAGGCGTTCGTCAAAGGCGCGCTGGCAGGCGGCGTGGCACGCGCCGCGCCGGCAGCCGCAGGTTCCAAAGCAGGCGGCGGCGCGCTGCCGTTCAATCTGCCGGCCTGGCCGGAAGTCGATTTCGCCAAGTTCGGCCCCATCGAGACGAAGCCGCTCCCGCGCATCCAGAAGCTCTCCGGGCCTTACCTGCACCGCAACTGGATCTCGATCCCGCACGTCACGCAGTGCGACGACGCCGACATCACCGATCTCGAGGCCTTCCGCAAGGCGCAGACCGCCGAGACCGAGAAAAAGGGCTTCAAGCTGACGATGCTCGCCTTCATGATCAAGGCCTGCGTCACCGCGCTCAAGCAGTACCCGCAGTTCAATTCCTCGCTCGACAAGTCGGGCGAAAACATCATCGTCAAGCACTACTATCACATCGGTGTGGCGGTCGACACGCCGGGCGGCCTGGTCGTGCCGGTGGTGCGCGACGCCGATCGCAAAGGAGTTTTTGATCTCGCGCACGAGCTCGCCGACATCTCGAAGGTTGCGCGCGATGGCAAGCTCAAGCCCACGGACCTGCAGGGCGGCACGTTCTCGATCTCGAGTCTCGGTGGCATCGGCGGCAATTACTTCACCCCGATCATCAACGCGCCCGAGGGGGCGATCCTCGGTGTCTCGCGCTCGGTGATCCGGCCGGTCTGGGACGGCAAGAGCTTCGCGCCGCGGCTGATGCTGCCGCTCGCGATGTCGTACGACCATCGCGTCATCGACGGCGCCACGGCTGCGCGCTTCACCACCTACCTGGTTTCCGTGCTCTCCGATATCCGCAAGCTGATCCTCTAGTGGCCAGCAATGAAGTGAAGGTCCCCGACATCGGGGACTTCAAGAACGTCGAAGTCATCGAGGTGCTGGTCAAGCCGGGCGACACCATCGCCAAGGAGCAGTCGCTCATCACGCTCGAGTCGGACAAGGCGACGATGGAGATTCCCGCGCCCGGCGCGGGCGTGGTGAAGGAGCTCCGCGTCAAGGTCGGCGACAAGGTGTCGCAGGGCTCGCCGATCCTCGTACTGGACGCCGCGGAAGCGCCCGCCGCCGCGCCGCCGCCCTCGCGTCCGGCTGCGGCACCGACCGCGCCGCCAGCGACGGCGGCAAAGGGCGACGTGGACTGCGACGTGGTCGTAATTGGCTCCGGTCCGGGCGGCTACTCGGCCGCGTTCCGTGCGGCAGATCTGGGATTGCGCACCGTGCTCGTCGAGCGCTATCCGACGCTCGGCGGCGTGTGCCTCAACGTCGGTTGCATCCCGTCGAAGGCGCTGCTGCATACCGCGGCCATCATGGACGCGGCACGCGCGCTCGCCGACCACGGCGTGAGCTACGGCGAGCCGAAGCTCGATCTCGGAAGGCTGCGCACGTTCAAGAACAAGGTCGTCGGGAAGCTCACGGGTGGCCTCGCTGCGATGGCCAAGATGCGCAAGGTCACGGTGCTGCAGGGCGTCGCCACGTTCACCGGCCCGCACGAGCTTTCCATCGAGGCGAAGGGCGACAAGCGCTCGCTGCGCTTCGCGAACGCGATCATCGCGGTGGGCTCGCAGGCGGCGAAGCTGCGCCTCGGGGGAAATGAGCTGCCCTCCGATCCGCGCATCCTCGACTCGACCAGCGCGCTCGAGCTGCCCGGCGTACCCAAGAAGATGCTGATCATCGGCGGCGGCATCATCGGCCTGGAGATGGGCACGGTGTACTCGACGCTCGGCACGCGCCTGGATGTCGTCGAGATGCTGGATGGCCTGATGCTCGGCGCCGATCGCGACCTCGTCGCGGTATGGCAGAAATTCAACGCCAAGCGCTTCGACCAGGTGATGCTCAACACCAAGACCACCAAGGTCGAGGCGACGCCGAAGGGCCTGCGTGCCTCGTTCGACGGCAAGGAGGCGCAGACCTACGACATGATCCTCGTCTCGGTCGGCCGCGTGCCGAACGGCAGGAAGATCGGCGCCGAAAAGGCAGGCGTCGCCGTCACCGAGCGCGGCTTCATCGACACCGATCAGCAGATGCGCACCAACGTGCCGCACATCTACGCGATCGGCGACGTCGCGCGCAACCCGATGCTCGCGCACAAGGCGGTGCACGAAGCGCATGTCGCGGCCGAGGCCGCCGCCGGGCAGAAAGCGTACTTCGACGCGCGCGTGATTCCGTCGGTCGCCTACACCGATCCGGAGATCGCCTGGGTCGGCCTGACCGAGGACGAAGCCAGGAAGGCCGGGAGCAAGATAGGCGTGGCGAAGTTTCCATGGTCAGCCTCCGGCCGCGCGATCGCCAACGCGCGCGACGAGGGCTTCACCAAGCTCGTCTTCGATGCCGACAACCACCGCGTTCTCGGTGGCGGCATCGTCGGCCTGGGCGCCGGCGACCTCATCAGCGAGATCGCGCTCGCCGTCGAGATGGGCGCCGACGCCACCGACATCGG
>DASQIG010000226.1:0-3823 GCA_035631735.1 Burkholderiales bacterium
TGCAGCGCGCCGCGCGCGAGCGTGGTGAGGATGTCCTCGCCGTCGCGCGCCTGCGCCGCGTCGCGCAGCACTTCGCCGGCGCTGGTTCGCGTGATGCTGTAGCCGCGCGCGAGCACCGCGTAAGGATCGAGGCTGGTGAGCGATGCCTGCAGCCGCTCGAGCTGCGCGCTCGAGCGATGCACGCGATGGCCGAGCGCGAAGGCAAGCCGCGTGCGCAGCTGCGCGAGCGCCTGCCCGGAGCGCCGCAGCCGCTCGGCCGGATGCACCAGGCGCTTCGCCGCGCCATCGAGCGCCTGCGCGGCGTACTGCAGCCGCCGCTGCATCTCGCGCGAAACGCAGCGCACGCAATCGGCCACGCGCGCCGCGAGCTCGGCGCGCGCCGGCGTGGCGAGCTCCGCCGCTGCCGTGGGCGTGGCGGCGCGCCGGTCGGCGGCGAAGTCGGCGATGGTGAAGTCGGTCTCGTGGCCGACGCCAACGATCACCGGGATGCGCGAGGCGCGGATCGCGCGCGCCACGACCGCCTCGTTGAAGGACCAGAGGTCCTCGAGCGAGCCGCCGCCACGCACCAGAAGCAGCACGTCGCACTCGGCACGCGCGCTCGCCTGCGCGAGCGCCGCGGCGATGCGACCGGCGGCGCCGTCGCCCTGGACGGGCGTCGGGAAGACGATGACAGCGACGGCGGGATTGCGCCGCGCGAGCGTAGTGACCACATCGCGCAGCGCTGCCGCCGCACGCGAGGTGATGACGCCAATCGTGCGCGGATAAGGCGGCAAGGCTCGCTTCGCCGCGGGATCGAAGAGACCTTCGCGCTCGAGGCTCTCTTTCAGTCGCAGGAAGCGCTCGTAGAGGGGTCCGAGACCTGCGGGGCGCAGCGCCTCCACGGTGAGTTGGAACCGGCCGCGCGGTTCATAGAGCGTGGTCAGCACCTGCGCCTCGACCTGCATGCCGTCGCGCAGCTGGCGATCGAAGACGGCCGCGCGGCTGCGATACATGACGCAATCGACCTGTGCGCCGCGATCCTTCAGCGTGAAGTAGCAATGGCCGGACGGCGCGCGGCTTAAGTTCGAGAGCTCCCCCCGCACCCAGAGCAGCGGAAAGCGTCGCTCGAGCGTGTCGCGAACGCTACGCAGCAATTCCGAGACGGTAAGGATGGCGCGCGGGAAGTCGTTCTGCATGAGGGCGGCAGTTGCGCCAAGCGAGCCTACACTATCCACATACACCGCCCTGCCGCAGAGCGCGCTCGCCGCGCGCGGCGCGGAGCCCGATTCTTTGCGCTAAGCGCATGTTTTGGTGAACCAAAAAGCTGCTCAATTTTTGATCGCGACCGACTTGATGCGCCTCGTGCCGGGGCTAAGGAATGCTATTCATCGATAATCCACAAACTTGTCCACAGGTTTTTGTGGATATCGCAAAATCCACTACATCCAGAGGTTCCGCAACGACCTGCGACGCGCTTTTGCTGCAGCGCGCTAATTTGCCGGGCAGCGCTGCTTTGCCGTACAGTCCGCGCGCGCAGTCCGAAAAACTATAAGGACGACGGTTGTTCGCAATACTGCAGGCTGCTGGCTGGCCGATCTGGTTCCTCCTCGCCGCTTCCATCATCGCCGTCGCGCTCATCATCGAGCGCGCGATATCGCTGCGCGGCAAAAAAATCATCCCGCCGTCGCTGTTCGACCAGGTGGTAGAGGTCTACCGCCGGCAAGGCGTCTCCGAAGAAGTGCTCCAGCGCCTCGCCCAGGACTCGCCGCTCGGCGCGGTGCTCGCCGCCGGGCTGCGCAACCATCGCAGCTCGCGCTACGTCATGAAAGAGGCGATCGAGGAGGCGGGCCGCTCAGTGGCGCACGAGCTGGAGCGCTTCCTCACCACGCTCGGCACGATCGCGACCGCCGCGCCGCTGCTCGGCCTCTTCGGCACGGTCATCGGCATGATCGAGATCTTCGGCTCGCAATCGCCCACCGGCTCGAATCCGCAGCAGCTCGCGCACGGCATCTCGATCGCGCTCTATAACACCGCGTTCGGCATCGCCATCGCCATTCCGTCGCTGGTGTTCTATCGCCACTACAAGAACAAGGTGGACACCTTCGTCGTCGAGATGGAGCTGCTTGCCTCCAAGCTGGTCGATCTGCTGCACGGCGAGCGCCTTGCCTAGATGACCGTAACCGCAAGGGCGAATTCGTGAATTTCCAGCGCGGGCGCGGGCGCGAGCCGCTCGAGATCAACCTCGTCCCGCTGATCGACGTGATGATGGTGATCATCATCTTTCTCATGATCACCACCACGTACTCGAGGTACACCGAGCTGCAGATCAACCTGCCGAGCGCCGCCGAGGCGGAGAAGCAGCCGGAGCGGGCGAACGAAGTGTCGGTGCTGGTGAATGCGCAGGGTCAATATGTGGTGAACCGGCGCGCGGTCGCCTTCCGCAGCGTCGAGCAGCTCGCAGAGGAGCTGCGGCGCGCCGCCGGCGGCGCGAAGGAGCCGATGGTCGTCATCAGCGCCGACGCGAACGCCACTCACCAGGCCGTGATCCGCGTGATGGAGGCGGCGCGGCTCGCGGGGCTCTCGCAGATCACGTTCACGACGCAGTCTGCGAAGTAGTGCGCCACTGGTACGCCCGAGGCCTGCTCGCCTGGGCGCTGTGGCCGGTGAGCCTGGTGTTCCGTCTCGCGGTAGCGGTGCGCCGGCTGCTCTATTGGCTGCGCCTCCTGCCGAGCGGGCACCCGGGCATCCCGGTGATCGTCGTCGGCAATCTCGTCGCGGGCGGCAGCGGCAAGACGCCGCTCGTCATCTGGATCGCCGAGCACCTCAAGCGCAACCGCTGGACGCCGGCCATCGTGTCGCGCGGCTATGGCGCAGCCGCCGGTCCGCCGCGCGCCGCCACCATCGCATCGCACGCCGAGGACCTCGGCGATGAGCCGATCGTGCTGGCGCGCCGCAGCGGCTGCCCGGTCTGGATCGGCGCCGACCGCCTCGCGGTGATCGAGGCGCTGCGCGCGGTACACGAGGATGTCGACGTGCTGGTGCTCGACGATGGGCTGCAGCACTATCGGCTGCGGCGCGATGTCGAGATCGTGGTGGTGGATGCGCGCGGCTTCGGCAATGGCTTCATGTTGCCCGCCGGGCCGCTGCGCGAGCCGCGCTCGCGGCTGCGTTCCGTGGATGCGGTCGTCTCGCATGGCGCGCCGGTCAAGGGCTACGCCATGCGCCTCGCGGGCGCCGAGCTCCACCGCATGACCGACGCCGCCGAGCGGCGCCCCGCGAGCTCGTTCGCCGGCCAGAAAGTGCACGCGGTCGCCGGCATCGGCGACCCGAACCGCTTCTTCCTGCATCTCGTACGCCTCGGCGTGAAGGTGACGCCGCATCCCTTTCCCGATCACCATCGCTTCGCGCCCGAGGATCTCGATTTCGGCGATGACGCGCCAGTCCTGATGACGGAAAAGGACGCGGTAAAATTGCGCTCCGCCGCGAGCACGGAGGTAATGCGGCACTGGTGGGTGCTGCCGGTCACCGCGGAGCTCGAGCCCGCGTTCGGCGATTGGCTCACGGGGAGACTGGATGAGTTCCGGCGTCGATCCAAGGCTGCTTGAAATCCTGGTGTGCCCGCTGTGCAAGGGAAAGCTGTTCTATCGCAAGGAGGCGGCCGAGCTCATCTGCCGGCCTGACCGCCTCGCCTACCCGGTCAAGGACGGCATCCCGGTGATGCTCGAGGAGGAGGCGCGCAAGCTCCCGCCCGAAGAAGAAGTGGCGTGAGCTTCGTTGTCATCATCCCGGCGCGTTACGCCTCGTCGCGCTTTCCCGGCAAGCCGCTCGCCGATCTCGCCGGCAA
>DASQIG010000227.1:0-8025 GCA_035631735.1 Burkholderiales bacterium
GATTCGCGAAGAGGAAGCGCGGCGCCAGCAGCAGCTCGCGGAGCTCCAGGCCGCGGAGCTGCGCGAGAAGCAGGAGCGCGAGCGCAAGGAAGCCGAGCAGAAGGCGGCGGAAGCAGCGGCTGCCGCTGCCACCGCGGCGGCGCCCGCTCCGGCGACGACGCTGCATGCGCCCAAGCCCGCGGCAGACGCCAAGGTCGAGAAGAAGCCGAAGAAGGCGAAGCCGACCACCGTGCTGCGCGACGACTCGGCACGCCGGCGCACCATCAAGACGCGCGGCGATGTGGGCGGCGGCGTCGCCGGCTGGCATGCGCGCGGCGGCACGCGCCATCGCCCGGCCGGAGCGGTCGAGACGAGCACCTTTGCGGCACCCACCGAGCCCTTGGTGCGCGAGATCGCGGTGCCCGAGACCATCACCGTGGGCGAGCTCGCTCACCGCATGTCGGTCAAGGCCGCCGAAGTCATCAAGGCGCTGATGAAGCTTGGCACCATGGCGACCATCAACCAGGTGCTCGACCAGGAAACCGCCATGATCCTGGTCGAGGAGATGGGGCACAAGGCGAAGGCGGCAAAGCTCGACGACCCGGAGTCCTTCCTCGCCGTGACCGCGGAGCCCGCGAGTGCCGATCTCCAGCCGCGCCCGCCGGTGGTCACCGTGATGGGTCACGTCGACCACGGCAAGACTTCGCTGCTCGACTACATCCGGCGCACCAAGGTCGCGGCCGGCGAAGCCGGCGGCATCACGCAGCACATCGGCGCCTATCACGTCGAGACCTCGCGCGGCGTCATCACGTTCCTGGATACGCCGGGCCACGAGGCGTTCACGGCGATGCGGGCGCGCGGCGCCAAGGTGACGGATATCGTCGTGCTGGTCGTCGCGGCCGACGACGGCGTCATGCCGCAGACCATCGAGGCGATCAACCACGCCAAGGCGGCGAAAGTGCCGCTGGTCGTGGCGATGAACAAGATGGACAAGCACGAGGCCAATCCCGACAAGGTGAAGCAGGAGCTGCTGACCCACGGCGTCGTGCCCGAGGAATTCGGCGGCGACTCACCGGTCGTGCCGGTGTCGGCGAAGACCGGCAAGGGCATCGATGACCTGCTGGAGCGGGTGCTCCTGCAGGCCGAGGTGCTGGAACTGAAGGCGCCGGTCGACGCGCCGGCGAAGGGCGTGGTGATCGAGGCGCGTCTCGACAAGGGACGCGGCCCGGTGGCGACGCTCCTGGTGCAGTCCGGCACGCTCAACCGCGGCGATATCGTGCTCACGGGCGCGGTGTTTGGCCGCGTGCGCGCCATGCTCGACGAGAACGGCAAGCCGGTGCCGTCGGCCGGACCGTCGATCCCGGTCGAGATCCAGGGCCTGTCGGAAGTGCCGAACGCGGGCGAGGACATGATGGTGCTCGCCGACGAGAGAAAAGCGCGCGAGATCGCGCTCTTCCGCCAAGGCAAGTTCCGCGACGTCAAGCTCGCCAAGCAGCAGGCCGCCAAGCTCGAGAACATGTTCGAGCAGATGGGCGAGGGGGAGAAGAAGGTGCTCAACCTCCTGATCAAGGCGGACGTGCAGGGCTCGCAGGAGGCGCTGATCCATGCGCTGACCCGGCTCGGCAGCGACGAGGTGAAGGTGACCGTGGTGCACGCCGGCGTCGGCGGCATCACCGAGTCGGACGTCAACCTGGCGATGGCCTCGCGCGCAGTGATCATCGGCTTCAACACGCGCGCCGACGGGGCCGCGCGCAAGCTCGCCGAGACTTCCGGCATCCAGCTCAAGTACTACAACATCATTTACGAAGCGGTCGACGAGATCAAAGCCGCGCTCTCCGGCATGCTCGCGCCGGAGAAGAAAGAGCAGGTCATCGGCCTGGTCGAGGTGCGCCAGGTGTTCAAAATTTCGAAGGTCGGCACCATCGCCGGCTGCTACGTGCTCGAAGGCGTGGTGAAACGCGGCGCCCAGGTGCGCGTCCTGCGCGACAACGTGGTGATCCACACCGGCGAGATCGACTCGCTCAAGCGCTTCAAGGACGACGTGCGCGAGGTGAAGGCCGGCTTCGAGTGCGGCATGTCGCTCAAGAGCTTCAGCGACATCAAGGAGAAGGATCAGTTCGAGGTGTTCGAGGTCCTGGAGGTCGCGAGGACGCTTTAGCGTCCGTTTCCTGTGGGCACCCTGTGAAACGCGGCCATGGTCGCCCGCAGAAGCTCGGCGACCTCATCCAGCGCGAGCTCTCCGGGCTCCTGCAGCGCGAGCTGCGCGATCCGCGGGTCGGCATGATCACCATCACCGCGGTCGACGTCTCGCCGGACTTCTCGCACGCCAAGGTGCTGTACACCACGCTCGATCCCGCGCATGTAGAAGACGCTGCCGAGGGTCTCAAGCGCGCCGCGGGCTTCCTGCGCTCGCAGCTCGCGCGGCGCATCAAGCTCTATACCACGCCGGAGCTGCGCTTCGAGTACGACGTGTCGGTGGAGCGCGGCGACCGGCTCTCGCGCCTCATCGACTCGATAAAGGGGAAATGAGGCCCAAGCAATGATCGACGGCGCGCTGTTGCTCGACAAGCCGGTCGGGGTCAGCTCCAATCGCGCGCTGCAGGAGGCGAAGCGCCTGCTGCGCGCGAAAAAGGCGGGCCACGCCGGGACGCTCGATCCGCTCGCGTCCGGCCTGCTGGTTCTGCTGTTCGGGGAGGCGACCAAGTTCGCCGGCCCGCTGCTCGATTCCGACAAGGAGTATCTGGCGACCCTCAAGCTGGGCGAGCGCACCAGCACGGGCGACGCCGAGGGCGAGGTGCTGGAGGTACGCCCGGTGCACGCCAGCGCGGCCGACGTGGCCGCGGTGCTCGAGCGCTTCCGCGGCGCGATCGAGCAGGTGCCGCCGATGCATTCGGCGCTAAAGCGCGACGGCGTGCCGCTCTACAAGCTCGCGCGCAAAGGCCGCACCGTGGAGCGCCCCGCACGCCAGGTGCAGATCTCCCACCTCGAGCTGCTCGGCTACCGCTCGCCGCTCGCCGAGCTGCGCATCCGCTGCAGCAAAGGCACGTATATCCGTTCGCTCGGCGAGGACATCGGCGCCGCGCTCGGCAGCGGCGCGTACCTTGCCGGCTTGCGCCGGACCGGCTCCGGTCGCTTTCGCGTCGAAGAGGCGGTAACGCTCGAGCGGCTGCGCGCCATGACCGTGCCGCCGGAGCGCCTGCTGCCGCTCGGCAAGTTGCTCGCCGATTTTCCGGCGACCGAGCTCGACGCCGCCGCCGAGGCGCGGCTGCGCAACGGCCAGCCGTTGAAAATCAGCGGGCTGCAGCCCGGGCTGCGCGCGCTCTACCGCGCCGATGGCGCGCTGATCGGCCTCGGGCGCGCTCACGGCGAAGGCGAGCTGCGCGCCCTGAGGCTTACTCAAGCGGCTGATAAACATCGAAAAACCTTGTGACCCAGCCCGCCCATCGGGTAGAATCGCGGGCGCAAAAATTTGACGAAGACAGCGAAAGAGAGACAGACGCATGGCTTTGCACGTCCCGCAGAAGGCGCAGGTCGTCAAGCAGTACCAGCGCTCCGGCAAGGACACCGGCTCGCCCGAGGTGCAGGTGGCGCTCCTCACCGAGCGCATCAACGGCCTCACCGAGCATTTCAAGACCCACGTCAAGGATTTCCATTCGCGGCGCGGGCTGCTGGTGATGGTCAGCCAGCGTCGCAAGCTGCTCGATTACTTGAAGCGAAAGGACGCGGACAAATACCGCGGCCTGATCGAGAAGCTCGGCCTACGCAAGTAAATCTCCCGATGCCGCAGTAAAGCGACGCTCGCCGTGTGGTGAGCGTTTTTTATTTGCGGCCGAGACCAGAGGACTCCCTTTGAATCCCATCAAGAAAAGCTTCACGTTCGGCAGCCACCAGGTCACGTTTGAAACCGGCGAGATCGCCCGCCAGGCCCATGGCGCCGTGATCTGCAGCATGGACGACACCGTCGTGCTCGCCACCGTCGTCGCCGCCAAGGAGCCGCGCGCCGGGCAGGACTGGTTCCCGCTGACCGTCGACTACGTCGAGAAAACCTACGCCGCGGGCAAGATTCCCGGCGGCTTCTTCAAGCGCGAAGGCCGGCCCTCCGAGAAAGAGACGCTGACCTCGCGCCTCATCGACCGGCCAATCCGGCCGCTTTTCCCGGATGGCTTCCTCAACGAAGTGCAGGTCGTCGCGACGGTGTTGTCGCTCAACCCGGAGATCGATTCGGATATCCCGGCCATGCTCGCCGTTTCCGCGGCGCTGACGCTTTCCGGCATCCCGTTCAACGGGCCGATCGGCGCTGCCCGAGTCGGCTACGTCAACGGCCAGTACGTCTGCAACCCGACACTGACGCAACTCAAGGAGTCCAAGCTCAACCTGGTCGTCGCCGGCACCGAGCAGGGCGTGATGATGGTCGAGTCGGAGGCGCTCGAGCTCTCCGAGGACGTGATGCTCGGCGGAGTGGTCTACGGTCACGAGCAGATGCAGGCGGCGATCCAGGCGATCCACGAGCTCGCCGAGGCCGCCGGCAAGCCGGCCTGGGATTACAAGCCGCTGGCGAAAGACGAGGCGCTGATCCAGCACGTCGCGGAGCTCGCGGAAGCCGAGATGCGCGAGGCGTTCCGCATCAAGCAGAAGCAGACGCGCAACACCCGGCTCAATGAAATCCGCAAGTCGGCGCTCGACAAGCTGGTCGCCGAAAAGCCCGATCTGGACGTCAACGTCGTAAAGGAGACGTTCTTCAACCTCGAGTCGAAGATCGTGCGCGGGCAGATCCTCGACGGCGAGCCGCGCATCGACGGGCGCGACACGCGCACCGTGCGCCCCGTCAACGTGCGCGTCGGCGTGCTGCCGCGAACGCACGGCTCGGCGCTCTTCACGCGCGGCGAGACCCAGGCGCTCGTCACCGTCACGCTGGGCACCGGTCGCGACGAGCAGATCATCGACGCGCTGGCTGGCGAGTACCGCGAGCGTTTCATGATGCACTACAACATGCCGCCTTATGCGACCGGCGAAACCGGGCGCATGGGCCCGTCGAAGCGCCGCGAAATCGGCCACGGCCGGCTCGCCAAGCGCGCACTCGTCGGCCTGCTGCCGACGCAGGAGGAGTTCGGCTACTCGATCCGCGTGGTCTCCGAGATTACCGAGTCGAACGGCTCATCGTCGATGGCCTCGGTGTGCGGCGGCAGCCTCGCGCTGATGGATGCCGGCGTGCCGGTCAAGGCGCACGTCGCCGGCATCGCCATGGGGCTGATCAAGGAAGGCAACCGCTTCGCGGTGCTCTCCGACATCCTCGGCGACGAGGATCACCTCGGCGACATGGACTTCAAGGTCGCCGGCACCGAGAAGGGCGTCACCGCGCTGCAGATGGACCTGAAGATCGAGTCGATCAACAAGGGCATCATGAAGGTCGCGCTCGACCAGGCGCGCGAAGCGCGCCTGCAGATCCTCGACATCATGAAGCAGGCGATCGAGGGCTCGCGCGCCGAGCTCTCCACCTTCGCGCCGCGTATCATCAAGATCAAGATCAACCCGGACAAGATCCGCGACGTCATCGGCAAGGGCGGCGTCGTCATCCGCGGCATCCAGGAAGAGACCGGCACCACCATCGAGATCGAGGACGACGGCACCGTTTCCATCGCCTGTGTCTCGGCTGAAGGCGGCGAGGCGGCGAAGAAGCGCATCCAGGAGCTCACCGCGGACGTCGAGGTCGGCAAAGTCTACGAGGGCACCGTGCTCAGGCTTCTCGACTTCGGCGCGATCGTGCAACTGCTGCCGGGCCGCGACGGCCTGCTGCACATCTCGCAGATCAGCCACGAGCGCGTGAACGCCGTCTCCGACCACCTGAAGGAAGGCCAGGTCGTGAAGGTGAAGGTGCTCGAGGCCGACGACAAGGGCCGCGTGCGCCTGTCGATGAAAGCGGTCGAGCCCAAAGGCGAAACCGCCAAGCAAAGCGGCTAGGGACTGACGTCGCCCCCGCGCAAGCGGGGCCCAGGGGTTTTGTTACTTCGCGACCTGCCGCTCGCGCAGCTCGTCGAGCGTCTTGCAGTCGATGCAGAGCGTCGCGGTCGGACGCGCTTCCAGGCGTTTCAAGCCGATTTCCACGCCGCAACTGTCGCAGTAGCCGTATTCGTTCGCGTCGATGCGAGCGATGGTCTCGTCGATCTTCTTTATCAGTTTTCTTTCGCGGTCACGGTTGCGCAGCTCGAGCGCCATGTCGGATTCCTGGCTGGCGCGGTCGTTCGGATCGGCGAACACGGTGGCCTCGTCCTGCATGGTGTGCACGGTGCGGTCGATCTCCTGCGAGAGCTCCGCCTTCAGCTGCTCGAGGATCTTGCGGAAGTGGCTGCGCTGTTTGGCGTTCATGTACTCCTCGCCCTTTTTCGCAGCGTAAGGCGTGAAGCTTTTTCTCGTCAGTTCAACTGCCATTGCACTGAAGCCTAAAAAAGTGGAGCGCTTTTGTAGCAGAAAAGCACCCCCGTCGCAAGGGAACCGCGTTGCTCCGGAGATGCGCTAAGAGTATCATTTGCCGCCAATTTTCGGGGCGTGGCGCAGACTGGTAGCGCGCCTGCTTTGGGAGCAGGATGTCGGAGGTTCAAATCCTCTCGCCCCGACCAGGTTTTTGCTTTTTTTTGCCCGGCTGCCCGTAGCTCAACCGGATAGAGCACCAGCCTTCTAAGCTGGGGGTTGTGGGTTCGAGTCCCGCCGGGCAGGCCAGTCAATGGTGGCCGTAGCTCAAAGGTAGAGTCCGGGGTTGTGATCCCCGTTGTTGTGGGTTCGAGTCCCATCGGCCACCCCATCCCTCATGGCGACCGAGCGCGAACTGAAATTCCGCCTCGCGGCGAGCGCCGTATCGCGCGCCGCGCGACTGCTGCCGTTCGCGTCGCGCCCGCGCCGTAGACGCGTCGACAACGTCTACTACGACACGCCCGATCTGCAGCTGGAAGCCGCGCGCGCGGCATTGCGGCTGCGCCGCGACGGCCGCCAATGGCTGCAGACGTTCAAAGCGCCGCAGGGGGTGGCAACCGCGCTCGCCGAACGCAGTGAATGGGAAATACCGGCGCCGCGCGGGCGCCTCGATGCAGCGCGCTTTCCACGCGAAGCCGTGCGCGCGGCAAGCGGCCTCGACATCGTCAGGCTCGCGCCGCGGCTGCGTCCGGTGTTCGCGACGCGCTTCGAGCGGCGCTCGGCGCTGCTCAGGCTCGGGCACGGGGTGCGCGCCGAAGCCTGTCTCGATCGCGGCACGATCGAAGCCGGCGGCGTGCGCGAGCCGATCATGGAGATCGAGCTCGAGCTGCTCGCGGGAGACCTCGGCCCGCTGCTGCGCCTCGCCGAGGCGCTGGTGGAACCGCTCGCGCTGCAAATCGAGACCGCGAGCAAGGCGGAGCGCGGCTACCGGCTCCATCGCTCGGCGAAGCCCGCCCCCGCCAAATGGCAACGACCGCTGATCGAGGAAACCGCCGCGGCAAGCGATGCGTTCGCAACGCTGTGCGCCGCGGCGCTCGCGCAGATCGCGGCCAATGCTGCCGGAGTCGCCCGCGGCAAGGATCCGGAGTATTTGCATCAGCTTCGCGTCGGCACGCGCCGGTTGCGCTCGGCGCTGCGCGCCTTCCGCCCGCTGCTCAAGCGCAGGCGCGCGGAGGTCGTGGAACAGCCGTTCAAGGACATGATGCAGACCTTCGGCGCGGCACGCGACTGGGATGTCTTCTGCCAGGCGCTCGCTGAAGCGCAGGCGCCCGCGCCGCTGCTGGCGGTGGCCCGGCGCCGGCGCGGCGCGGCACGGCGCGCGGCGCGCCAGGTTGTCGGCTCGACGCAGTTCCAGCTCGCCCAGCTCGCGGTGCTGCGCTGGCTTCATGGCGAGCCCTGGCGCTCGGACGCGGCGCGCGCCGAGCGGCTCGCGCGCTTCGCCCGCCGCTCGCTCGACCGCCTGCACGCACGGCTCCTCAAGCGCGCGCGCAAGATCGACTGGCGCGACGCACTGCGGCGCCATGAGGTGCGTATCGCCGTCAAGCGCCTGCGCTACGCGTGCGATTTCTTCGCGCCTTGCTT
>DASQIG010000228.1:0-2024 GCA_035631735.1 Burkholderiales bacterium
GTGCTTTTCCGCAGCCGCGAGAAACGCGGGGCGATCGATTTCGAGACCGTCGAGACGCGCATGATCTTCGATGCGAAGGACAAGATCGAGCGCATCGTGCCCGAGGCGCGCAACGATGCGCACCGCATCATCGAGGAGTGCATGCTGGCGGCCAACGTCTGCGCCGGCAGCTTCATCGCGCGGCACAAGCAGCCGGTGCTGTACCGCGTCCACGACGTGCCCTCCGAAGAGAAGGTCGCCGCGCTGCGCGCGTTCCTCGCCGAGCTCGGCCTGCAGCTTCCCGGCGCCGATATCCCCAAGCCGCGCGATTACGCCGCGCTGCTGGAAAGGATTCGCGGCCGGCCCGACTTCAACCTGCTGCAGACCGTGCTGCTGCGCTCGCTCAAGCAGGCGGTGTACACGCCCGAAAACGTCGGCCATTTCGGGCTCGCCTATGAGGCGTATGTGCATTTCACCTCGCCGATTCGCCGCTATCCCGACCTTCTCGTGCACCGCGCGATCAAGGCGCTGCTCGCCGGCAAGCGCTACGACGGCGGGCTCGACTGGGAGGCGCTCGGGCGCCATTGCTCCGAGACCGAGCGGCGCGCCGACGACGCCAGCCGCGACGTCGAGAGCTGGCTCAAGTGCTACTACATGCGCGAGCATGTCGGCGAGACGTTCGCCGGCACGATCACCGGCGTGGTGCCGTTCGGCCTGTTCGTTACGCTCGACGATTATTTTGTCGACGGGCTGGTGCACATCTCGGAGCTCGGCCGCGACTACTTCCAGTACGACGGCGCGCGGCACCTGCTCTATGGCGAGCGCACGAAAAAGCGCTTCCGGCTCGCCGACCGCATGACGGTCAAGCTCGTGCGCGTCGACGTTGACCAGCGCAAGATCGATCTCGTCCCAGCCGAGCCGGGAAAATAGGGACGGTCCCTATTTTTCTCATTTAGATGGCGCGCGAACGGGAACCCCGGGTGGTCTTCGGCTTCCATGCCGTGCTCGCGCGCCTGCGCGCCGATCCGTCCTCGGTGGTCGAGATCTTCCTCGACGAGACCAGGAACGACGCGCGCGGCAAGGACCTCGCCGCCGTGGCGCAGCGCGCGGGTGTGCGGCTGATGCGCGTGCCGACCAAGCGCCTCGACGGCTTCTACGGCGGCGGCCGCCACCAGGGCGTGGTCGCGCGCGTCGCGGTCAAGTCGCTGGGCGAGACCCTGGACGACGTTTTGCATGGCATAGAAAAACCCCTGCTGCTCGTGCTTGACGGCGTCACCGATCCGCACAACCTCGGCGCCTGCCTGCGCGTCGCCAACGCCGCCGGCGCGCATGCGGTCATCGCGCCCAAGGATCGGGCCACGGGCATTACGCCTGTCGTATCGAAGGTCGCAAGCGGCGCCGCGGAGTCGACGCCCTATTTGATGGTCACGAACCTGGCGCGCACGCTCGGCGAGCTGAAGGAGCGCGAGGTGTGGATCGTGGGCGCCGACGAGCGTGCGCCGCAGACGCTGTATGAAGCGGATCTCCCGCCGGCGATCGCCTGGGTGCTCGGCGCGGAGGGGGAGGGCATGCGGCGCCTCACGCGAGAGAGCTGCGATCTCCTGCTGCGCATTCCGATGGGCGGCGAGGTCGAGAGCCTGAATGTTTCAGTCAGCGCGGGCATCTGCCTCTTCGAATCGGTGCGGCGCCGCAGCGTGCGCCACGGCTAGCCGTTAGTGCGGATTTGGCTCGTTCAGATCCCTGGCACAGCCACGATTTGGAGGATCAGCCGAATGGGTAGCGACCAAGACAATGACTGAGCGTGCTCGAACTCTGCTCCAAACGCCCGCGCGATGCGGGGTTTTCCCCCCAACTCATTGAGCGGTGCTCGCTTTTGCGCTAATCGCACGCGCTGACGGCAGGACGACGGGATAAGCTCGCTGGCGGACTGTTCTTGCAGGATCCTTACATTGACCTTGCTTCTCGGGTTATCGTGCGCGCAGGGGGAGGCAGTTGGGGGAAGCAACTCAACTCGCGCGCGACGATTTCTTCTGGGCGCTTGCCGC
>DASQIG010000229.1:0-2988 GCA_035631735.1 Burkholderiales bacterium
GGCCGGTCTGCAGGAAGCGCGCGCTATCGCCGGCGCACAGGCGCCGCAACTGATGGCCGCGATGACCGCGGCGTTCGCGGCCGGGCAGGTGGCGGGCCCGCTCGTCGTCAGCATCCTCGTGCGACAGCCGCACGGCTTCGCGCTTGGGCTTGCCATCGCTGCCGCCGTGCTCGTCCTCAGTACCATCGCACTCGCCGCCAAGGAGAAGAAGCCGTGGCCGACCTAGAACGCATGCCGCCGCTCGAGGCGGCCAAGATGACCGATGCCCAGCGCGCGGCCGCGGCCGAGCTCGCAGCCGGGCCGCGCGGCGGAGTAAAAGGGCCGTTCATCGCGCTGCTGCGCAGTCCGGAGCTGATGCAAAGACTGCAGAAGGTCGGCGAATACCTGCGCTTTGGCAGCTCGCTCGAGCCGCGCATCAGCGAGCTGCTGATGCTCGTCGTCTCACGCCATTGGACGCAGCAGTTCGAATGGAGCGTGCATCTGCCCCTCGCCTTGCGCGCAGGCGTAAGCACGGACACCGTGGCCGCCATCGCGGATGGGCGTCGGCCCGGTGCCATGGCGAGCGACGAGGCGCTCGCCCATGACTTTGCCGAGGAGCTGATGCGCAACCGCGGCGTCAGCGACGCGACGTACGCCGCGGCGGTGGCGCGCTTCGGCGAGCGCGGCGTGATCGATATGCTGGGCGTGCTCGGATACTTCACCACCGTGTCGATGGTGCTCAACGTCGCCCAGACGCCGGCACCGCAGGGCGACGAGGTCGCGCCGCTTCAACCCTTGCCGCCGTAGGAAACCGCGACGCGCGGGCTCGTGCGGATCGTCTGCAGCACGACGCAGTAGCGCTCGGTGAGCTCGAGGAGCTTCGCGCGCTGCTCGGGTGTAGCGTCGGCGTCGAGCTCGAAGCGCAGGCGGATCTCGCGGAAGCCGACCGGCGCCTCCTTCGCCACGCCGAGCGTGCCGCGAAAGTCGAGATCGCCTTCGGCGTGCACCGCGCCGTCGCGCAGCTCGATGCCCAGGGCGGTGGCGACCGCCTTCAGCGTGACGCCGGCGCAGGCGACCAGCGCCTCGAGCAGCATGTCGCCGGAACAGGCTTGCAGCCCGTTGCCGCCGCTCGCCGGGTGCAGCCCGGCTTCGATCAGCGCGCGGCCGGTGTCGACGCGGCACGCGATGCCCTCGCCGATGCGTCCCTGCGCGCGCAGCGTG
The DNA here is from genome assembly GCA_035631735.1 of Burkholderiales bacterium. Classification (GTDB taxonomy): domain Bacteria; phylum Pseudomonadota; class Gammaproteobacteria; order Burkholderiales; family SG8-39; genus SCGC-AG-212-J23. Next base: position 1,201 of record DASQIG010000229.1, read on the forward strand.
ACCACGGCCGCCGCGGGATCGCGCTTGTACTCGTCCTTGAGCGGCGCCTGTAGTGCTCGGAGTTCGGTGGCGTTCATGCGATAGCCCTGAGTTCGTTGGCGGACAGATTGTGGATCCGGCCGTAGCCGGCGACGAAGCGCGCGTCGTGCGGCACGATGCGCCAGAACGAAAAGTCGGCGAGCTCGAAGTTGATCGCCTGCGCGGGGAAACGCGCGAGCCATCCGGTCTTCAGCGCCGGAAACTCGGCACCGTCGTTGGCGATGTTCGCAGCCTCGCCGCGGATCGAGACGCGCATCAGCGTGAACGGATCGGCGCGGCGGTCGTCGGTCTCGGCGATCGAGAGCGCGACGCGCGCATCGTGCTGCATGTCCTGCGTGTGCCAAGCAAGCCGGCTCACGTGCACGTAGAAAGTCGAAAAATCCGGCGCCGGCAGGTAGAGCGTCATCGACACCAGCGGGCTGCCTGAGCGCAGCGTCGCGAGGTGCGCGATGCGCTCGGTGCGAACGAGCCGCGAGAGCGAGCGGCCGGTTTCAGCGTCCATGGTGTATTCTCGCGCCGAACCCAGAGCCCATTCATGCCCTACGAGCTGCTCGTCGGCCTGCGCTATTTGCGCGCGCGCCGGCGCAATCGCTTCATCAGCATCAATTCCGCGGTGTCGATGATCGGCATCGCCGTGGGCGTCTGGGCGCTGATCGTGGTGCTGTCGGTGATGAACGGCTTCCAGAAGGAGGTGCGCGAGCGCATTCTCGGCGTCGTCTCGCACGTTCAGATCAGCGGCACCGGCAACCGCCTCGCCGACTGGCGGCCGATCGCCAAGATCGCGGCGCAAAATCCCCACGTCCTGGGCAGCGCGCCGTTCGTGCAGGCGCAGGCGATGCTCGTTGCCGGGCCGGCGGTGCGCGGCGCACTCGTGCGCGGCATTGTTCCCGAAGAGGAGGAGAAGGTCGCCGACCTCGGGAACTACATGAAGTTGGGCTCGCTCGACTCGCTGAAGCCCGGCGAGTTCAACTTGGTGCTGGGCGCGGATCTCGCGCGTGCGCTCGGCGTGCTGCCCGGCGACAAGATCGCGGTCATCGCGCCGCAGGGCCTCGTCACGCCGGCGGGCGTGATCCCGCGGCTTAAGCAGTTCACCGTCTCCGGCATCTTCGACGCGGGATTCGCCGAGGCCGATGCCGGGCTCGCGCTCATGCAGCTTCAGGATGCGCAGACGCTTTACCAGCTCGGCGAGGACGTCACTGGCGTGCGACTCAAGCTCGACGACCTCTTTATCGCAGGCACCGTTGCGCGCGACCTTCTCAAGGAGCTGCCGCGCGACACCTACGCGAGCGACTGGACGCGCACGCACGCCAACTTCTTCCGTGCGGTGGCGATCGAGAAGAACATGATGTTCATCATCCTCGGGCTGATCGTGCTGGTCGCGGCGATCAACATCATCTCGACGCTGGTCGTGGCGGTGAAGGACAAGCAGGGCGATATCGCCATCCTGCGCACGCTGGGCGCGCGCCCGCGCTCGGTGATGGGCATCTTCATCGCGCAGGGCATGCTGATGGGCCTGATCGGCGTGCTCGCCGGCGTGGTGCTCGGCGTCGTCACCGCGCTCAACATCGACGTTATCGTGCCCGCCATCGAGCAGGTGCTCGGCTTCAAAATTCTCGCCAAGGACGTCTATCTCATCCCGGACCTGCCTTCCGACCTGCAGGCGGGCGACGTGGTGCGAGTCTGCCTAATGGCGCTCGGGCTCTCATTCGCCGCGACGCTTTACCCGAGCTGGAGCGCCTCGCGCATGAA
>DASQIG010000230.1:0-6691 GCA_035631735.1 Burkholderiales bacterium
GTCCGCCATGCCGGCAACCGGGCAGGCGTCGGTGGAGGCCATGAGCTTGAAGCCGGCGGGAAGCTCGACGACCTTGTCGCCATGGCTCATCCACACCTTGAGCATGCCGAAGCCCTCGGGCGTGCGGAAGTCTTCGATGCCCTCCAGCAGCCGGGTGTGACCGCGCGCGCGCACCTCGGCGTAGCCGAACTCGCGCACCTTGCCCGGTTCGACGCGCCCGCCGAGCTGCTGGGCCATGGTCTGCATGCCGTAGCAGATGCCGAGCACCGGGACGCCGAGCTCGAAGACCGCCTGGGGCGCGCGCGCCGTCGACTCTTCATAGGCGGACATATGGCTGCCCGAGAGGATCACGCCCGTGGCGCCGAACTCGCGCACCAGCGCGTCGCTGACATCGCAGGGATGAATCTCGCAATACACCTTCGCCTCGCGCACGCGGCGTGCGATGAGCTGGGTGTACTGGGCGCCGAAGTCGAGGATCAGGATTCGCTGATGCTTACTCGACCCGGTAATTGGGAGCCTCCTTGACGATCTGTACGTCGTGCACGTGCGATTCGCGGATGCCGGCGGCGGTGATCTCGACGAACTGCGTGCGCGTGCGCAGCTCGTCGATCGTGGCGCAGCCGGTGTAGCCCATGCTCGCGCGCAAGCCACCGGTGAGCTGCTGGATCACCCAGACGGCGCTGCCCTTGTAAGGCACGCGGCCTTCGACGCCTTCCGGGACCAGCTTGTCCACGTTCATATCCGAATCCTGGAAATAGCGGTCGGCGGCGCCTTTCTGCATCGCGCCGAGCGACCCCATGCCGCGGTAGGCCTTGTACGAGCGGCCCTGATAGAGCTCGATATCACCGGGCGATTCGTCGGTGCCGGCGAAGAGCGAGCCGAGCATCACGGCGTTCGCGCCGGCAGCGATCGCCTTGGCGACGTCGCCCGAGTAGCGCACGCCGCCGTCGGCGATGAGCGGCACGCCGGTTTTCTCGAGGGCGGCGGCGACGTTCTGGATGGCGGTGATCTGCGGCACGCCGACGCCGGCGACGATGCGCGTGGTGCAGATCGAGCCGGGGCCGATACCGACCTTCACGCCGTCCGCGCCGTGGTCGACGAGCGCACGCGCGCCATCGCCGGTGCCGACATTGCCGCCGACGACCTGCACGCGCGCATAGCGCTTCTTGATCCACTTGACGCGGTCGAGCACAGCTTGGGCGTGGCCGTGCGCCGTGTCGACGACCAGCACGTCGGCGCCGGCCTCGACCAGCGCCGCGACGCGCTGGTCGGTGTCGTCGCCTACGCCGACCGCCGCGCCGACGCGCAGCTTGCCATGCGGGTCCTTGCAGGCGCGCGGGTGCTCGACTTCCTTCAGGATGTCCTTGACGGTGACCAGGCCCTTGAGCGTGAAGTCCTCATCGACCACCAGCACGCGCTCGAGGCGGTGGCGGTGCATGAGCGCCATCGCCTCCTCGCGGCTTGCGCCTTCGCGCACCGTGATGAGCTTGGCGCGCGGCGTCATGATGTTCTTGACCGGCTGGTCGAGCTCGGTCTCGAAGCGCAGGTCGCGGTTGGTGACGATGCCGACCACCTTGCCGCCGTTCTTCACCACCGGGAAGCCGGAAATCTTGTGCTGCTGCTGGAGCGCCATGACTTCGCGCACCGTCAGGTCCGGCGGGATGGTCATCGGGTCGCGCAGCACGCCGGACTCGAACCGCTTGACCTTGGCGACCTCGGCGGCCTGCGCGGCCGGGCTCAGATTCTTGTGGATGATGCCGATGCCGCCTTCCTGCGCGATCGCAATCGCCAGCCGCGCCTCGGTGACCGTGTCCATCGCCGCGGAGACGAGCGGGATGTTGAGCTCGAGCTCCCGGGTGAGGCGGCTTTTCAGTGAGGCGTCGCGGGGGAGGATGCGCGAGTGGGCGGGAAGGAGGAGGACATCGTCGAAGGTCAGCGCCTTCTGGATCACCCGCATGGAATCGCTTTCTCGCAAAGCGGCATTTTACACGAGCGTCAGCGCCGCTCTAAATGCGATACTGTCATCCATTCTGTCGCTGGAGCGTTGAACGGCATATGACGAGACTACTCGCGATCCTGCTTGCGCTCGCCCTTTCCGGCGCGGCGACGGCTCAGACCTACAAGTGGACCGATAGCAACGGCAAGGTGCAATACGGCGACACGCCGCCCGGGGATGCGACCAACGTGACGCGCCTCAGGGGGCCGACGTCGGGTTCGGCGCCGGCGGCCGAGCCCGCGAGCAAAGACAAGCCGCTCACGCCCGAGCAGGCGTTCCAGAAACGCCAGCGCGAGCGCGACGAAGCCGACCAGAAGGCAGCGCAGGAGCGCGCGCAGGCCGAGCAGAAGCGCGCGAACTGCGAGCAGGCGCGTGCGAGCCTGCGCCAGCTCGAGAGCGGCCAGCGTGTCAGCACCGTGAATGCGGCCGGCGAGCGCGTGTTCCTCGACGACGACCAGCGCGCAGGCCAGCTCGCGCGCGCCCAGAAGTCCGTCGCCGAGTGGTGCAAGTAGCCTAGCATGTCTGAAGGTCTCCCCCGCGAAAGCGGGGGTCCAGTTTCTTCTATGGGTTCTTGGCGGCGCGCCGGCGCCGCCGTTCCTTGGGGTCCTGTAACAGCGGTCGGTAGATCTCCACGCGGTCACCATCGGCAAGCGGCGCATCGGCGCGCACGCGCTTGCCATGGACACCGAGCGCGCGCAGATCGGCATCCGGATGCCGCGCAGCGATGCCGGCAGCGGCGAGCGCATCGCGCACCGTCGCGCCGGCGGGCAGCTGCACCGTCACCGAGTCGGCGCCCTCGCGGCGTGCATAAACCACTTCCACACGGATCACGCCGGTAGCGCTGCGGGCTGCAGCCGCGGCGCCGGGAAAGCGAACGCGATGGCAACCGCGCCGAGGCCGATCGCAAACGAGCCGATATAGAGCCAGGAGTAGCCGCCGAAGGTGTCGTAGACCCAGCCGCCCACCGACGGTCCCAGCGCCATGCCGAGGCTCGACACCATCGCCGCTGCGCCGAGCACCGTACCCATGATCTGCTGCCCGAAGTAGTCGCGCGCCAGCACCGCGTAGAGCGGCATCACGCCGCCGTACGCGAAGCCGAACACCGCCGCTACCGCGTAGAACTCTTCCAGCCGGTTGACGAAGACGAAGCTGCCGGCGCCAAGCGCCTGCACCATCAGGCCCGCGATCAGGACGCGCTTGGCGCCGTAGCGATCGCCGAGGAGGCCAAGCACGACACGCCCGCCGAGACCGGCGAGGCCCTCGAGGCTGTAAATCGACACCGCAGCCACCGTGGGGATGCCGCAGGCGATGGCATAGCTGATGGTGTGGAAGATCGGCCCGGCGTGCGTCGCGCAGCAGGCGAAAAACGTCAACGCGAGCACGATGAACGGGGCGGAAATCAGCGCGTCGGTAACGCGCACCGGCGAGTGTCCCGCGGTAGCGCCGGCAGGGCCGCCTTGCGCCGCGATGGCCGGTGGCTGCCGTACGAACAGGGCTGCGGGAATCAGCAGCACCCAGACCAGCAGACCGATGATCAACTGCGCGCCGCGCCAGTCGTGGCTCGTGAGCAGCCAGGCGGCAAGCGGCGAAATCGTCATCGGCGCGACACCGATGCCCGCCGAGACGAGCGACACGGCGAGGCTGCGATGGCGTGTCAACCATGCCGTGACCGCCGTCATCATCGGCACGACGAAGCTGCCCGCCGACAGGCCGACGATCACGCCGTAGGCGAGCAGGAATTGGAGCTGGGTCGTGGCGCGGCTCGCGAGGACCAGGCCGAGGCCGAGCAGCACCGAGCCCGCCAGCACTACGGGCCGGGTGCCGTAGCGATCGTTCAGCGCCCCCCAGCCGAAACCGGCCGCCCCCATGATGAGGAAGTTGAGCGTCATGGCGCTCGACACGCCGGTGCGAGACCAGCCGGTGGCCTGCGTGATCGGCTGCAGGAATACCGCAAGGGACATCATTGCCCCCACCGCGACGCAGCTCATCAGCGCGCCGATGCCCACCATTACCCAGCCGTATTTGAGGTTCATACCCATAGTCGTTCGGGGATCGGCCAAATCGACATCAGGGCGCCGCGCGCCCGCCATGCAGCTCGTCCGCCCGCCGGGTGAAGGCATCGACCATGGTGTCGGCGATCTGGTTGAACAGCGGCTTGAGGAGCTTCGCCAGCGTGCGGCTCGCGAACTGGTAGCGCATCGAAAAGTCGATCTGGCAGGCGTGCTCGCCGAGCGGCGTGAAGCGCCAGGCGGCGCTGAACTGGCGGAACGGCCCCTCGACGAGGCGCATGTCGATGGCGCGGCCCGGGCGGTTCTCGTTCTCGGTGGTGAACGTCTGCCGGATGCCGCTTAGCCCCACGGTCAGCGTGGCGCGCTTGCGTGCGCCGCTTTGCTGCACGCGCGCTTCGAGGCACCAGGGCAGGAAGCGCGGATACGCTTCGATTTCGTCGACCAGCGCGTACATCTCGGCCGCCGCGTGCTCGACGATCGCAGACCGGGCGATCGCCTTCATGCACTAAAATTCTTCATGTCCATCGTCGATAACCGCAAGGCGTTCCACGATTATTTCATCGAGGAGCGCTACGAGGCCGGCATCGCGCTCGAAGGCTGGGAAGTGAAGGCCATCCGCGCCGGCCGCGCGCAGATCGGCGATGCGTACGTCATGGTGCGCGGCGCCGAGCTCCATCTCATCGGCGCGCATATCAGCCCGCTGCCGACGGTGTCGACACACTTCGTGCCGGATCCGACGCGTACGCGCAAGCTCCTGATGCACGCGGAGGAAATCCGGCGCCTCATCGGCAAGGTGGAGCAGCGCGGCTACTCGCTCATCCCGCTCAACCTGCACTACGCGAAGGGCCGCATCAAGCTCGACCTCGCGCTCGCGCGCGGCAAGCTCAAGTATGACAAGCGGGCGGACGAGCGCGAGCGGGAGTGGAACCGAGAGAAGCAGCGGTTGCTACGCAGTCGCTGATTTCTTGGCCGGCGGCTGCTCGGCGAGCGCGAGCCAGGTGGTCACCACGGTATCGGGGTTGAGCGACAGGCTCTCGATCCCCTGCTCCATCAGCCAGCGCGCGAGATCCGGATGGTCCGAAGGTCCCTGGCCGCAGATGCCGACGTACTTGCCCTGCTTGCGGCAGGCGCGGATCGCCATGGCAAGCATGCTCTTCACGGCCGCGTCGCGCTCGTCGAAGCCTTCGGCGACCAGCCCCGAGTCGCGGTCGAGGCCGAGCGTCAGCTGGGTGAGGTCGTTCGAGCCGATGGAAAAGCCGTCGAACAGCTCGAGGAACTCTTCCGCCAGTATGGCGTTCGACGGCAGCTCGCACATCATGACGATGCGCAGGCCGTTGCTGCCGCGCTTGAGGCCGTTCGCCTCGAGGAGCGCGAGCACCTGCTTGGCCTCGCCGATCGTGCGCACGAACGGCACCATCAGCTCGACGTTGCTGAGGCCGAGCGTCTCGCGCACCTTGCGCAGCGCCGCGCACTCCAGCTCGAAGCACTCGCGGAAGGAAGGCGCGATGTAGCGCGAGGCGCCGCGGAAGCCGAGCATCGGGTTCTCTTCCTCGGGCTCGTAGCGCTCACCCCCCAGCAGCTTGCGGTACTCGTTCGACTTGAAGTCGGACAGGCGCACGATCACCGGCTTTGGCCAGAACGCGGCGGCGATGGTCGCCACGCCCTCGACCATTTTTTCGATGAAGAACGTCCGGGGATCCGGATAGCCGCGGGCCGCTTCAGCGACCTTGCGCTTGAGCGCTGCCTCGAGCTTGTCGTAGTCCAGGCAGGCGCGCGGATGGACGCCGATCTCGTTGTTGATGATGAATTCCAGCCGCGCAAGGCCGACACCGGCGTTGGGCAGCTGCGCGAATTCGAACGCGAGCTGCGGATTGCCGACATTCATCGCGATCTTCACCGGGATGCGCGGCAGCTCGCCGCGCTCGCGGCTCGAGACCTCGAAGGGCAGCAACCCCTCGAACACGCTGCCGGTATCGCCCTCGGCGCAGGAGACGGTGACCGGCTGGCCATCGTTCAGCCGCTGGGTCGCGTCGCCCGTGCCGACCACGGCAGGAATGCCGAGCTCGCGCGCGATGATCGCGGCGTGGCAGGTGCGACCGCCACGGTTGGTGACGATCGCCGCGGCGAGCTTCATCACCGGCTCCCAGTTGGGGTCCGTCATGTCGGTGACCAGCACGTCGCCCTGCTTCACCCGCGACATCTGCGCGGCGCTCGGTATCACGCGCACGGTGCCGCTGCCAATCTTGTTGCCGATCGCGCGGCCGGTGACCAGCGCGCGCGAGCGGCCTTTCAGCGCGTAGCGTTCCTCGACGTCGCGCTTGCGCGACTTGACGGTCTCGGGGCGTGCCTGGAGCACGTAGAGCTTGCCGTCCGCGCCGTCCTTGCCCCATTCGATGTCCAGCGGGCGGCCGTAGTGCCGCTCGATCGCCACGGCGTAGCGCGCGAGCTCGAGCACCTCGCTGTCGGTGAGCGAGAAGCGATGCCGTTCGGCCTCCGGCACCTCGACCGTGCGGGTCGATCTGCCCGCGCTCTGCGTCTTGGCGAAGACCATCTTCTGCAGCTTCGAGCCGAGCGCGCGGCGCACGATGGCCGGCCGGCCGCGCTCGAGCATCGGCTTGTGGACATAGAACTCGTCGGGGTTGACCGCGCCCTGGACCACCAGCTCGCCTAAGCCGTAGGACGAGGT
>DASQIG010000231.1:0-4551 GCA_035631735.1 Burkholderiales bacterium
CATTCCGACGGTGCTCTCCACGCTCGCGTGGAAATGGATGTTCGATCCGACCTTCAGCGTCCTCAACTGGCTCTTCTGGAAGCTGCACCTCATCGACTCGCGCATCAACTGGCTCGGCGATCCCGAGCTGGCGATGGGCTCGATCATGATCGTGAACGTCTGGCGCGGCGTGCCGTTCTATGCCATCAGCCTGCTCGCGGGGCTGCAGACCATTAACCCGGACCTGCATGAAGCCGCCGCGATCGACGGCGCCAACCGCTGGCAGCGCTTCTGGTACGTGACCTGGCCGCTGCTGCTGCCGGTGACCATGGTGGTGGTGCTGTTCTCCGTCATCCAGACCTTCGCCGACTTCCAGCTCGTCTATGTGCTCACCGGCGGCGGCCCGGCGAACGCGACGCATCTCTTCGCGACTTACGCGTACCAGATCGGCATCGGCACCGGCTTGCTTTCAGAAGGCGCTGCCATCTCGCTCGCCATGTTCCCGGCCCTCCTGCTCGTGGTGGTCTTCCAGCTCTGGTACATCCGCAAGGTGGAGAACCGCTAGTGATGATCGAAGGCGCACGCTGGAAGAAGTGGCTGTGGTTCTACCTGCCGCTCGGCGCGTTCATCCTCGCGCTGCTCTTCCCGTTCTACTGGATGATCGTCACCACGGTGCGGCCCGACGGCGAGCTCTATCGGCCGTGGAACCATCCGCTGTACTCGCCCTTCTGGACATCGCACCCGACGTTCGAGCACGTCAAGGACCTGCTGCAGGAGACGCTGTTCAACACGTGGATGCTGAACACGATGTTCATCGCGCTGGCGGCGACGCTGATCTCGCTCGTCTGCGGCGTCATCGCCGGCTATGCGCTCGCGCGCCTCACTTTCCGCTGGGCCGGCATCCTCGGCACGGCGATCTTCGTCACCTACCTCGTGCCGCAGACGCTGCTCTTCATCCCGCTCGCCGAAATCATTCGCGACTACCGCATCGGAGACACGCCGTGGGCACTGATCCTCACCTATCCGACGTTCCTGATTCCCTTCTGCACCTGGCTGATGATGGGCTACTTCAAGGCGATCCCGAAGGAGCTCGAGGAATGCGCGCGCATCGACGGCGCGGCGCGCTGGCAGGCGATGCTCTACATCATCTTCCCGATCGCCGTGCCCGGCATCCTCTCGGCCGGCATCTTCGCCTTCACCCTCTCGTGGAACGAGTTCATCTACGCGCTGGTGTTCCTCTCCTCGCCCGAGCAGAAGACCGTGCCGGTGGGCGTGACCTCCGAGCTCATCCGTGGCGACGTCTTCTTCTGGGGCTCGCTCATGGCCGGCGCGCTGATCGGCTCGATTCCGGTGGCGATCGTCTATTCTTTCTTCGTTGAGCACTACGTCGCCGGGGTGACCGGCAGCATAAAAGGATAAAAGCGGCTTGCATGGCGCGCGTACTGCTCAAACAGCTGAACAAGAAGTTCGACGGCACGCACGCCGTCAAGGACGTGAATCTCGAGATCCGCGACCACGAGTTCGTCGTCCTGGTCGGACCCTCGGGCTGCGGCAAGACCACCACGCTGCGCATGGTGGCAGGGCTGGAGGACATCACCTCGGGCGAGGTCAGCATCGACGGCCGGGTCGTGAACAACCTTGCGCCGATGGATCGCGACATCGCCATGGTGTTCCAGAACTACGCGCTCTATCCGCACATGAGCGTGTACCAGAACATGGCCTTCGGCCTGCGCATGCGCAAGTTCGACAAGCCCGAGATCGACCGGCGGGTGAAGCACGCGGCCGAGGTGCTCGGCATCCAGGTGCTGCTCGACCGGCGGCCGCGCCAGCTCTCCGGCGGCCAGCGCCAGCGGGTCGCGCTTGGGCGCGCGATCGTGCGCAATCCGCGGGTTTTTTTGTTTGATGAACCCCTGTCCAACCTGGACGCCGGATTGCGCGTGCAGATGCGGGTGGAACTGAAGCGCCTCCACGACCGATTGGAGACCACGGCCATCTACGTGACACACGACCAGGTGGAGGCGATGACGCTCGGCGACCGCGTGGTCGTGATGCGCGACGGCATGGTGCAGCAGGAAGGCGCGCCGCTCCAGCTCTACGAGCACCCGGCGAACCGCTTCGTCGCCGGCTTCATCGGCTCGCCGGCAATGAACTTCATCGCCGTCACCATCGCTGCCAGCGGCGATGCACTGTGGGCCGAGGCGCCCGGGCTGCGGGTGCGCGTGCCGCCGCACAAGACCCAGGCGCTGCGCCGCTACAGCGGCCAGCGCGTGATCCTCGGGCTGCGCCCGGAGACGCTGCGCCCGGCGAGCTCCGGCGCATCCGGCGACTACGCGTTCGATGCCACCGTCGAGGTGGTGGAACCCCTCGGCTCGGAGATTCTGCTCGACACGCGCGTCGGCGAGAGCCCGGTGGTCGCGCGCGTCGATCCGAGCGTGCGCGCGAGCGCGCACCAGCGGCTGCGGCTCGCGTTCGAGCCCGAGCGCGCGCATTTCTTCGACGCCGTCGCCGAAGCCGCGATCTGAACCTCGGCTTTCCGATTGCCGATGCGCATCTGCATTTCTGGGATCCGCGCACGCATTACTACCCATGGCTCTGCGACCCCGAGCCGATCAAGTTCCGCTACGGCGACTACCGCGCGCTGCGCCGGCGCTATCTGCCGGCGGACTATCGCGCGGACGCGGCGCGCTGGAGCGTGCAGCGCACCGTGTACATCGAGGCCGAATGGGACCCGCGCGATCCTGCGGGCGAGATGGAATTCATCGCCGGCCTGCGCGCGCAGGACGGGCTGCCGACGGTCGCGGTCGCGCAGGCATGGCTCGACCGCGAAGACTGTCCGGCGGTGCTGGAAGCGCACGCGCAGCACAGCTTTGTCCGCGGTGTGCGCCACAAACCGCGACGCGGCCAGATGGACGACGCACGCTGGCGCGCCGGCTATGCGCGGCTCGCGCCGCTCGGCCTGCACTTCGAGCTGCAGGCGCCATGGCAGGAGCTCGCTGCCGCGGCGCGCGTCGCGCGCGACTTTGCCGATACCACCCTCGTGCTCAACCATGCCGGGCTGCCCCTACCGGCCGAGCTCGCCGGCTGGCAAGCGGCGATGGCCGGGCTCGCGCGCTGTGCGAACGTCGCCGTGAAGATTTCGGGCCTCGGCAATCTGGACACGCGCGCGCAGCACCAGGTTATAAGCGCGGTGCTCCAGCTTTTTGGCACGCGCCGCGCCATGTTCGCGAGCAATTACCCCGTCGACAGCCTGCGCGCGAGCTACGACGCAATCTACAAGCGCTTCGACGAGGCGACGCGCGGCCTGTCGGCGACCGAGCGCCGCGACCTTTTCCACGACAACGCGGTGCGCATCTACCGCATGGAGTAGCGCCATGGCAGCAAACCCCTTTTCCCTCGGCTATATCGGCGTCGGCCTGATGGGCGGGCCCATGTCGCAGCGGCTCGCGCAGCTCGGCTGGCAGGTCAGCGCCTACGACATAGCGCCCGAGCGCCTGGAGGCGGCGCGCGCCGCCGGTGTAAGGACGGCGCGCTCGCCCGCCCAGGCGGCACGCGCCGGCGATGTGGTGCTGCCCAACCTGCCGACGAACGAGGCCGTGATCGACGCGGTATTCGGCGCGAACGGCGTGGCGAGCGCGGTCAGCGCAAAGCAGCTGGTGGCGGATTTCTCGACCATCCCGGTCGATGAATGCCGCCGCCATGCGAAGCGACTCATGGAGCAGACGGGTTGCCGCTGGGTCGATCTGCCGGTGTCGGGCGGGCCCCCGGCCTCCGGCAGCGGCTCGCTCACCGTCATGGCGGGAGGCGAGGAGGCGGACATCGAGCGCCTCGCGCCGCTGCTGCGCGACATCTCGGCACGCTGCACGCGCATGGGGCCGGTGGGCGGCGGCCTCGGCGCCAAGATGATCAACCAGATCATCGTCGGCGTCGGCCACGCGATGTATGCCGAGGCGGTCGCGCTTTGCGCCAAGGCCGGCATCGACGCCGGGCGCATACCGGAATGCCTGGCCGGCGGCTACGCCGACAGCAACCTGCTGAAGGCATACTGGCCACGCATGGTCGAGCAGGACTTCGCGCCGCGCGGCTATCTGCGCCAGCTATTGAAGGACCTGGAGATGGTGAACAGCTGGGCCGGCAGCCTCAAGGCGCCGCTGCCGCAGCTCGGGCAGGCGCTCTCGCTGCTGCGCCTGGCGGCGAGCCATGGATACGGCGAGTTGGACAGCTCGGTGATCGTGAAGATCTACAAGCCCTGAGCTACTTCAGCAGCTCGGGCGCGATCAGCTTCGGCAGGATCAGCGGTATCTCGGGCCAGATGATGATCGCCGCCAGCATCAAGAGCATCGGCACGAGCATGATCATGGTGTCCTTGAGCGCGAACTTGAGCGGCACCTTGGCGACTGCGCAGGAGATCATCAGGCACAAGCCGTAGGGCGGCGTCACCAGGCCGAAGGCGAGCGACACGATGCCGATGATCGCGAAGTGGATCGGATGCATGTTCACCGACTGCGCGAGGGGCTGCAGGATGGTGCCGACGATGATGATCGCGGGGATGGCGTCGAGGAAGCAGCCCACCAC
>DASQIG010000232.1:0-5807 GCA_035631735.1 Burkholderiales bacterium
AGGCCGCCGCCGTTCTGCATCCAGCCGAGCGCGTCGATCATGTCCATGCCGAACGTGCCGCCCGGCCCGCCGGTCATGAGGATCGCCGCCTTGTTCTTGCCCACCCAGTAGCCCGACCAGGAGTGCGCGCCGTCGATCACCTTCTTGTCGGTCGCATCGAGCACTTCGAAGGCGGGCACGACCTGGCCCGCGGGCATCGCGTCGATCTTCAGCGTGCCGCCGGAGATCCTGGAGACGCGATCGGCGAAGAACGTAAAGTTGTCATACAGCGTCTGACTCGAGGGCCAGGTGGCCTGCATTTTGAGCGTGACCGTCTGCTGCGCCAAACCGCCGCTCGAAAAGATCGCCGTCGCCGCCAGGACGGCGAGGGGTTTGACGAGATGCCTCATGGCTAGCCTCCTCCTCCAAGGTGGTTTCGCTGGGCGAAAGCCAGCCTACACGCTGCCGCGTGCCGCGGTCAAAGCGCGTCAGTCGAGGCGTGCGACGACCCCCTCGAGCGATGGCGCGGGCGCCTGGTAGCGCTGCATCACCAGCGGATCGTGGCCGGGAATGATGTGCTGCGGCGATGCGGCGAGCGCGCGCATGCGCTCATGGCCATCGAGCATGTCGGCCACCGACCAGACGATCGGGAACGGCCGCGCCTGCTCCATGTTGGCGTAGAAGTGACTCGCGTCGGAGGCGAGCACCAGCCAGCCGCGGCGGGTCGCGACACGCACCGCTTGCAGTCCCATCGTATGGCCGCCGATGAGATGCAGCGACACGCCCGGCGCGAGCTCCGCGTCGCCGTCGTGAAAGCGCACGCGGCCTTGGTAGACGCGACGCACGACACCCACGACATCTTCGACTTCATACGCGCCGCTGAAGCATGCGCTGCACATGTAGCGTCCTGTCGCGTAGCGCATCTCGAGCTCCTGCAAGTGCAGCGTCGCGGCGGGGAACAGCTCGAAGTTGCCCACATGATCGTAGTGCAGGTGGGTGATCACGACGTCCTTCACCTGCGCCGCGTCGACGCCGAGCAGCTGCAGGCTGCGCGCGGGACAGCGCAGGTGCTCGCGCCCGCGCTTCGCGGCCATGGCGGCTGAAAACCCGGTGTCGACCACGATCTCGCGGCCCGCGCCGCGGATCAGCCAGACGTAGTAGTCGAGCGGCATCGGCCCATCGTGCGGATCACCGCCGATGAAATTTTCCGACGCGCGCCGGTCGTGGTGCGCGTACTTCAGCGCATAAACCTCGTAAACCGGATCCATGCTAGGCCAGGCGCACGCGCGCGAACTTGCGCTTGCCCACTTGCAGCGTGTGCGTCTTGCCCGGCCGCAGCCGCAGGCTGCGATCGGTCACGCGCTCGCCGTCGATGCGCACGCCGCCCTGCTCGATCGCGCGCACCGCCTCGGAAGCGCTCGCCGCGAGCTGCGAAAGCTTGAGCAGTTGCGCGATCGGCAAGCCGTCGGCCGGCGCCTGCACCGTCACCTCGGGCATGTCCTGCGGCAGCACGCCGTGGCGAAAGCGCTGCTCGAATTCCGCCTGTGCCGCCCCGGCGGCCGCGGCGCTATGGAAGCGCGCCACGATCTCTCTTGCGAAGCGCACCTTCACCTCGCGCGGGTTGGCGCCCTGCTCGACTTCGCGCTTCCATTGCGCGATGGTCTGCGGCGATTCGAGCGACAGCAGATCGATGTAGCGCCACATCAGCTCGTCGGAGATCGACATCAGCTTGCCGAACATCTCCTGCGGCGGCTCGGCGATGCCGACGTAGTTGCCGAGCGACTTCGACATCTTGTCGCGCCCGTCGAGCCCCTCGAGCAGCGGCATGGTGAGCACGCACTGGGGCTCCTGGCCGTAGTCCTTCTGCAGCTCGCGCCCCACCAGCAGGTTGAACTTCTGGTCGGTGCCGCCGAGCTCGACGTCCGCCTTCATTGCCACCGAGTCGTAGCCCTGCATCAGCGGATAGAGCAGCTCATGCACCGCGATCGGCTGGCCGCCCTTGAAGCGCTTGGCGAAATCGTCGCGCTCGAGGAGCCGCGCCAGCGTGTAGCGCGCCGCGAGGCGGATCATGCCTTCGGCGCCGAGCTTGTCGGACCACTCGGAGTTGAACAGGATCTGCGTGCGCGCCGGGTCGAGGATCTTGAATACCTGATCGCGGTAGGTCTTCGCGTTGGCGAGGATCGCTTCGCGCGTGAGCGGCGGCCGCGTCTGGTTCTTGCCGGTCGGGTCGCCGATCATGCCGGTGAAGTCGCCGATCAGGAACTGCACCTGGTGGCCAAGCTGCTGGAAATCGCGCAGCTTGTTGATGACGACGGTATGCCCGAGGTGCAGGTCCGGGGCGGTCGGGTCGAGGCCCAGCTTGACGCGCAATTTGCGGCCGCCCGAGAGCTTTTTCCGCAGCTCGTCCTCGACGATCAGCTCTTCGCAGCCCCGACGGATGGTCTGAACGGCCTGCTCGATGGCCGACATGTTCGATTTGCGCCCCGAGGCGCCTTTGTTAGACTGCGCAGGCTTCTGAATAAAAAAGGATTCTAGCGGATCGTGGCATCGCCCGTGATGTTGAGACGTAGCGCCGTCATTGGCCTCGTCGCTGCCTTCGGCGCAGTGGCGGCCTTCGCCACGATCGCGCCGCGCGAAGACGTGACGCCGCCGCCGAGGGCACTCATCGTCGAGCCGCTCGCGCTACAGGCGCGCGAAGTGCCGGCGCCATTGCAATACGTGCGCGAGGAGCAATTCCAGCGCGGCGACACGCTCGCAGGCTTCCTCGCTCGGCTGGGGATCGACGAGGCGCTCATCGGTCGCCTGGCGCACGCGCCGGCGCTGCGGGCGCTGCGGCCGGGCGTCCATGTGCGCGCCGATGTGCTGGCCGACGGCACGCCGAAGTCGCTCTCCTTCCTCACCGGCCGCGACACGCTGGTGCGCATCGTCCCGGAGGGCGAGCGCTTCCGAGCTTTGGAAGAGCAGGCGCCGCTCGAGACCCGCGTGCTCATGAAGGCGAGTGTGATCCGCAGCTCGCTGTTCGCGGCGACCGACGCGGTCGGCATCCCGGACGGCATCGCCATGCAGCTTGCCGACGTGTTCGGCGGCGACATCGACTTCTATCGCGACCTGCGCAAGGGCGACCGCTTCACGGTGGTGTACGAGCTCTACCATCTCGGCGGCCGGCCGGTGCGCGCGGGACGGCTATTGGCGGCGGAGTTCGTGAACCAGGGAAGAACCCTCCGCGCAGTGCATTTCGCCTCGAGCTATTACACGCCCGACGGGCGCAACCTGCGCAAGGCGTTCCTGCGTGCGCCGCTCGAGTTCTCGCGCATGAGCTCCGGCTTCGGTATGCGCCGCCATCCGATCCACAGCGGCTGGAAGGCCCACAAGGGCATCGACTATGCGGCGCCGATCGGCACGCGCGTGCGCGCGGTAGGCGACGGCGTGGTGGACTTCGCCGGCGTCAAGAACGGCTACGGTAATGTGGTGATCCTGCGCCACAACGGCCAGTACTCGACCGTGTACGCGCATCTCAGCCGCATCGCGGTGCGGCGCGCCGCGCGCGTGGCGCAGAACGACACCATCGGGCTGGTCGGCCAGACCGGCTGGGCCACCGGGCCGCACCTGCACTACGAGTTTCGCATCGCCGGCCAGGCGCGCAACCCGCTCTCGATCGCGATGCCGTCGGGCCTGCCGGTGCCGGCGCAGAGCCTCGCCGCATTCCACGCGCAGGCCGAGCCGCTGGTCGCGCGGCTCGATCTGCTGGCGAACGCTAACGTCGCGCTGCTGGATTAAGCAGACTCGGAACAACAGCCGCCGTTCCCCATCAAGCCGTCTTCCCCGCGAAAGCGGGGATCAAGCTTCTAAAAACGATGGGTTCCCGCTTGCGCGGGAACGACATAGGGCCGTCTTCCCTGAACGACATCAGGCCGCCTTCCCCGCGAAAGCGGGGATCCAGTTTCTAAAAGCGATGGGTCCCCGCTTGCGCGGGGACGACTTCAGGGCTCGCTTGAGAAAGACTTAGACGGAGAACGAGGAACCGCAACCGCAGGTGCTCTGCGCGTTGGGGTTCTTGATGACGAACTGCGCGCCTTCCAGGCCTTCCTGGTAGTCGATCTCGGCGCCCACCAGGTACTGATAGCTCATCGGATCGATGAGCAGCATGACGCCGTTCTTTTCCATCACGGCGTCGTCTTCGTTCTTCACCTCGTCGAAGGTGAAGCCGTACTGGAAGCCGGAGCAGCCGCCGCCGGTGACGAAGACGCGGAGCTTGAGCTCGGGGTTGCCCTCTTCCTCGATCAGCTGCTTCACTTTGTTCGCCGCGGTGTCGCTGAATACCAGCGGCGCGGGCATATCGGTCAATGCACTCATCTACTGCTCCTGATTATGAGCTCGAAGCGAGCTTCAGCTCTACGCCCTTGATATCGGCCACGTGATGCACCAAGCGGCCTTCAACCACGGCGCCTTGATGGATTTCGATGCTCTTGTAATACACATCGCCTTTGACCCGCGAGCCTGCCTGGAGTTCGAGCGTCTCCGTAGCATGGACCGGGCCGTGAATGGTGCCGTCGACGACGATGTGCGCAGCCTGCACTTCGCCGTCGATGCGCGCGTCGGCCGACACCACCAGCGTGCCGGGCTGATCGGCGAGCGCCGATACGTTGCCGCGGACCATGCCGTCGACGCGCAGGCCACCGCTGAAAACCACGTTGCCCTCGATACGCGTCGTCGCCCCGATCAGGCTGTCGATCCGGTTCTGCGGCTTGCTCGTCGTTTTGTTGAACATTTTTGTCTCCGTCACAGCGTCACCGTATGCGTTGCGCGCGGCTGGTTTGCGCCGGCCTCGTAGATCCGTACCTGGACATTCTCGACCTTCGCCTTGGGGTTGACTCGGAATGTGCCTTCCACGCGGCGGAAGTACTTGAACGCCAGCCGGAACTCGGACGCCCCTGCGTCCGCCGGCTCCGGGAAGCTCATCATAGCATTCTGGCCCCCCTCCGTCAGAGTAACCACAAGCTCCATGCGCCCTTTGAACTCGCGCTCGCGAAGCGCGCGCGGCGTCACGAGCAGCAGGTGGTAGCGGTACTCCCCGGGCAGCACGTCCGGGTCGACCTTGAAGCGGTAAATAGTGAGACTTGTGCCACTGCGCGCCTCGGAGGACAGCATGCTCTCGAACGTGGCGAGGTCCTCGCGCAGCCGCGCGTTGTCCTGCTCCAGCGTGCGGATTTGCTGCGCGAGCTTCTGCTGCGCGGAACGCTCGATGGAGAACCGGCTTTCCGCCGCATTGGTGATCGCGCGCAGCCGCTCGAGCTCCGCCTGCGCCGCAGCGAGGTCGCGCTTGGTCACCGAGAGCTCACCCTGCACCTCGCTTTGATCGAAGCCGGCGTAGCGGCGCCCGGCGTCGTAGGTCCACGCCGCGACCGCCGCGGCGATGCCGACAGCCGCGGCGATCGCAAGCCAGCGCACGTACCAGGGCATCTGCGATTGCACCTGCACGTGCGCCGCGGCGATGCCATAGCGCTGGCGCAGCTTGTAGAAGCGGCCGGAAATATCGCGCATCACGGGACGAGCGGCGGCTGCACCAGGCCGGTGGTTTCCGCTAAGCCGAACATCAGGTTCATGTTCTGCACAGCCTGGCCGGCGGCACCCTTCACCAGGTTATCGATGACGGCGAGCACGACGAGCATGTCGCCCTTGCCGCTCGCCTGCGGCGGGCGGTGCAACGCGATGCGGCAAACGTTCGCCGCGCGCACCGAGCGCGTGTCCGGATGGCTGCCCGCCGGCATCACGTCGACGAACGGCTCGCGCGCATAGCGCTCGCTGTACAACGACTGGAAATCGGCTTC
>DASQIG010000233.1:0-2926 GCA_035631735.1 Burkholderiales bacterium
GAGGTGCATACGCGCGTGCGGCATGGCGGCGTGCTCTCGAACAACAAGGGCATCAACCGCCAGGGCGGCGGCCTCACCGCGCCGGCGCTCACCTCCAAGGACATGGAGGACATCAAGACGGCGGTGAAGATCCAGGCCGACTACCTCGCCGTGTCTTTTCCGAAGACCGGCGCCGACATGTACATGGCGCGGGAGCTGATGCGCGCCGCGGGCGGCAAGGCGTTCCTCATCGCCAAGATCGAGCGTGCGGAGGCGGTGGCCGAGAGCGCGCTCATCGACATCATGCACGGCTCCGACGGCATCATGGTGGCGCGCGGCGACCTCGCGGTCGAGGTCGGCGACGCTGCGGTGCCGGCGCTGCAGAAAAAGATGATTCGCCTTGCACGCGAGCACAACAAGCTGACCATCACTGCCACGCAGATGATGGAGTCGATGATCTCGAGCCCGGTGCCGACGCGCGCCGAGGTGTCCGACGTCGCGAACGCGGTGCTCGATGGCACCGACGCGGTGATGCTGTCGGCCGAGACCGCGAGCGGCAAATATCCGGTCGAGGTGATCGAGGCGATGGATCGCATCTGCACCGAAGCGGAGCAGACGCAGCCGCTCTCGCTCGACCAGGAGTTCCTGAACCGCGTCTTCACGCGCGTCGACCAGTCGATCGCCATGGCGGCGCTCTTCACCGCCTATCACCTCAAGGTGAAGTGCATCGCTTCGCTCACCGAGTCGGGCTCTACCGCGCTGTGGATGAGCCGCCTGAACGCCGGCGTGCCGATCTATGCGCTTACCTCGCAGACCGGCACCCGCTACCGCTGCGCGCTCCTCCGCGACGTGTTCCCGCTCATGGTCAAGTACGTGGGCCACGACCGGGAGGAGCTGCTGCGCGAGGCGGAGAAGGTCCTCGTGCAGCACAACGTGGTGAAGCAGGGCGATATCATCGTGCTCACCATCGGCGAGCCGATCGGTAAGAGCGGCGGCACGAACACCATGAAGATCGTCAAAGTCGGGGAGCACCTTAAACCATGAACCCACAACTGCAGCCATGACCGCCAGAGAAAGAATCCCAGCCGCCCTCGCGTCACGCTTCGTCGATGTGCACAGCATGCCGTGGGAAAAGACGCGCTATCCCGGCATCGAGCAGAAGACGCTGCTCATCGACCGCGCGACCGGGCTCCTTACGGCGCTGATGCGCATGGCGCCGGGCGCACACCTCCCGGATCACGAGCATGTGAAGATCGAGCAGACCTACGTGCTCGAAGGAAGCCTCGTCTGCCCCGAGGGCGAATGCCGCGCCGGCCAATTCGTGTGGCGTCCGGCGGGCAGCCGCCACGAGGCGTGGGCCGGGCCGCAGGGCGGGCTGTTCCTCGCGATCTTCCAGGCGCCGAACAAGTTCTTCCCGGGCGACGGCCGCGTCACCGATTTCCTCGGCCGCGACTGGGAAGAAACCTGGGGTCAGCCCAAGCGCTGATCGACGCGCGGCGCTGATGCGCATCGCGCTCTGCAACGAAGTGATCGCGCCGATGCCGTTCCCGCGGCAGTGCGAGTACGCGGCGAAACTCGGCTATGACGGGCTCGAGATCGCGCCGTACACGCTCTCCGACGAGCCGCACCGGCTGGGCGCCGCGCAGCTCGCGGCGGCGCGCGCGGCGGCCGAGGACGCCGGCATCGCCGTGACCGGCCTGCACTGGCTGCTGGTGAAGCCGGCGGGGCTGTCCATCAGCACGCGCGACGAGGCCGTGCGGCGCAAGACCGTCGATTTCATGCGCTCGCTCATCGATCAGTGCGTCGAGCTCGGCGGCCGCTACCTCGTGCACGGCTCGCCGCACCAGCGGCGCGTCGACCCGGGCGAGACGCGCGCGGCTGCGCTCGCGCGGGCAAGGGACAGCTTTGCCGCCGTCGCCGAGCATGCGCAGAAGGCAGGCGTCGTCTACTGCATCGAAGCTCTGTCGAGCGAGCAGACGCCGCTCATCAACACGCTCGCCGAGGCTGCGCAGCTCGTCGGCGAGATCGGCAGCCCGGCGGTGCGCAGCATGCTCGACTGCAGCGCCGCGGGCCGCATGGAAAAGGAGCCGCTGCCCGCGCTGATCGACCGTTGGCTGCCGCAAGGCGTCATCGCCCACGTGCAGCTGAACGACCGCAATCGACAAGGCCCGGGGCAGGGCGAGCAGCGCTTCGCCGGCGTGTTCGCTGCGCTGCGCCGCCATCACTATGCGGGCGACGTCGCGGTGGAGCCGTTCGACTACGTGCCCGACGGTCCGGCGGCGGCGGCGCGCGCCATCGGCTATGTACGCGGCATCATCGAGGCGCTCGAATGAGCGAGCGTCGCATCGGCATCATCATGCACGGCGTCACCGGCCGGATGGGCATGAACCAGCACCTCATCCGCTCGATCCTCGAGATCCGCAAGCAGGGCGGCGTCGCGCTCAAAGACGGCAGCCGGCTCATGCCGGACCCACTGCTCGTCGGCCGCAACGCGGCCAAGGTGGAGGAGCTGGCAAGGCGCCATGGCGTTGCGCGCTGGACCACCGATCTGGACGCCGCGCTCAACGGTTCCGACGAAGTCTTCTTCGACGCCGCGTCCACCAAGCTGCGGCCGCGGCTCCTCAAGCGCGCGATTGCAGCCGGCAAGCACGTGTACTGCGAGAAACCGGTCGCCACGACGCTCGCCGAGGCGAAGGAGCTTTACGCCGCGGCGAAGAAGGCGCGCGTGAAGCACGGCGTCGTGCAGGACAAGCTGTGGCTGCCGGGGCTGCTGAAGCTGCAGCAGCTGCGCGACCAGGGCTTCTTCGGCCGGATCTTCGCGGTGCGCGGCGAGTTCGGCTACTGGGTCTTCGAAGGCGACCGTGTGCCTGCACAGCGGCCGTCGTGGAACTACCGCAAAGCCGACGGCGGCGGCATCATTCTCGACATGCTGTGCCACTGGCGCTAC